>NZ_JBSFLZ010000173.1:0-12373 GCF_053599315.1 Saccharopolyspora sp. NPDC000995 | reverse complement strand
TCGGACGGCTCGACGAGGAGAAGCACATAGACGACCTGTTGCGGGCCATGGCGCTGCTGCGCACCAAGACGCCGACGCGGCTTGAGATCGTCGGCGACGGCAGAAAGAGAGTGGCCCATGAGCAGCTCGCGGTGGAACTCGGCATCGCTGACCGGGTGATCTTCCACGGGTTCCTCAGCGAAGAGGAGCTGTTGGACGCCTACGCCCGCGCGGACCTGTTCTGCATGCCCAGCACTGCCGATTTGCAGAGCCTGGCCACGATGGAAGCCATGTCGGCGGGCACCCCGGTGGTGCTGGCCAACGCCATGGCGCTGCCGCACCTGGTGCAGCCGGGCCAGAACGGCTGGCTTTTCCCGCCGCGTGACGTGCCCGCCCTGGCCAGCGCGATCGACGACGTGATCAGCGATCGCGTGACGATCGACCGGATGGGCGCCGCCAGCGAGCGGCTGGTGTCCCGGCACGACATCGACGAGATCCTGGGCCGGTTCGAGGCGATCTACCACCACGTGACGGGCCCGGAGAGCGCGGTCGAGCTCGACGAGATCCGCACCGAGCTGGCGTCATGATCGGGTCCGGTGGGACAGCATTGGCGGAGGGTGATCCGGAGATGGACGCTCCGGTTACCAGACCGTTGATGCGATCGCCGACGCGCGTGGCGAGCAGCACAGCGGTTATAGCACCGAGGGAATGGCCGACGACCACCACCGGCAGGTCGGGGTTCGATGCGTGAGCTTTTTCCAGCACCCTCGCGGCGTTTTCGGCCAGTTGCCGTTCAGGTGCAGCTCCCAGGTGCAGGAATCGGCGAATCGGACAAGCCGCTTGGTCAACAGGGGTGGAAAAGGGCTCTGGTGGCAGCTGAACTGCCAGTGTGTATGCCCAGAATGGGCTGAGGTTGTGTGCTACGGACGGAGGACCGATGAGCTATCGTCGCATGAAGTGGGGTTTGATCGGGGCGAGTGACATTGCAGCCACGCGCATGATTCCTGCGCTGCGGTCTGTGGGGCACCAGGTGGTGGGTGTTGCGAGTGGCTCTGCTGATCACGTGCAGGATTACGCCAGGAAGCACGACATTGAGTTCGCCACTGCTGAGCTTGACGCGCTGTTGTGTCGCGAAGATGTTGAGGCCGTGTATATCAGCAGTCGTAACGTGAAGCACTTTGAACATACTATTCGGGCTGCTGCGGCAGGCAAGCACGTTTTGTGCGAAAAGCCGATGGCGCTGCGTGTTCCTGAAGCGCGCGAAATGATCACGGCCTGCGAGCAAGCTGGCGTTCTTCTTGCGGTCAATCAACACCTACCGGGTGCCGGGATTCATCGCAAGATCCGGGAACTCGTTACCGCCGGGGCTGTCGGCAGGCCACTGGGCGCACGTGTCAGTCATGTTGCGATGCTGCCGGAGCGCTTGCGTGGTTGGAGGGTGTCCAATGACCCGGGCTCGGGTGTCGTTTGGGACATCACTTGTCACGATGCTTCGGTCCTGAACTCATTGCTGGGGCAGGCCGAAAGCGTGGTGTGTCAGAAGGCCATTCAGGCCGAATCGCCGGGGTGCGATGCAGCGATGACTTCGTTGCGTTACGCCGACAATGTGCTCGCCCAGACCTACGACGCGTTCAACGTCGCGTACTCGCAGACTTCACTCGAAGTGCACGGTACCGACGGCAGCATTCGTGCCATGAATGTGATGACTCAGGACCCAGTTGGCGATATCGAACTTTGCGACCGTTCAGGTCGCCGCGAGATCGAGGTCGAGGATCGAAGGGACCTATACGAGATCGTCCTGGATGACTTCGTCACCGCGATTAGCGATGGCCGCGGTCTCGCCATCGATGGCGAAGCGGGGTTGGGCGCGGTCGCTGTCGCGGCCGCAGCTGAGGTATCGGCGGAGACGATGCGCCACGTTGTCATCAAAGACTTGTAGCGAAGCTGATGTTGGTGGCATGGCGTGGTGGGTTGGACGGGAAGGTCTCGTGCCGGCGGTGTCGGGGGAGCGGCGAGATTCTGCTGATCTGCTCATCCAGCCGCGCAGGCCGCTGTTCACGCTTGGTCGACGTGCGGTTGATCCACTTGTAGAACCAGGACTGCGAGACCCCCAAAGCCCGGCAGGCGATCGCATGCGGGATGCCGTACGTGGTTCTCTGGGACGCGATGAACTCCGCCACGATCACCGGTTCATCGAGTCCTTCATCCACAGGACCGAGGGAAAGCACACTACCCCCGCACGTTGGAGGCCTCTGCGGACCTGACGGCGACGCCCATCCCCTCCAACGGGTGTTCTCGGCCGAACACGGGCTGCAGTGTGGGTTCTGCACATCAGGCTTCCTCGTGACTGCAGCCGGAGCGCTCGAAGCTGATCCCGGGTTTGTCTGACAGTGTCCGCTGTGGACGTTTGGTACGGGTTACTCGCCCGCCAGGCGTTGACGCGACCATTGCAGTGTTTGTCTTGCTGCGTAAGGATCTGGCAGTTGGTGACGTCAATGCGGGTGGTGTGGGTTAGCGGGCGGCGTCCGGCGGTTTCGGTCCAGCCTTGGCCGGGCGGTGGTCCTGGGCGAGATCGGCGAGCGCCTGCCGGTCGAGTTTTCCGGACGGGGAGAGTGGGAGTCCATCCAGCAGGTGGAAGCGCGCGGGAACCATCTGCCGGGGCAGTTGATCGCGGAGATGCCTGCGGAGGTCGGGGTCGACACCGTCGGCGCTGTCGGTCGGCACGACGTACGCGGCGATCAGTTCCGCGCCATTGCGCGTCGTTACCACGGTCACGGCGGCGTCGCGCACCGAGCGGTGTCGCCTGATCGTCTCCTCGATCTCACGCAGTTCGATGCGATAGCCGCGGAGCTTGACCTGCTGATCGGCGCGTCCGAGGTATTCGAGCTCCCCGTTGGGAAGAATCTTGGCGAGGTCGCCGGTGCGGTAGCAGCGCTCCGCTTTCGGTCCGACGTGGACGAACTTCTCAGCCGTGAGCGAAGGCTTGTTGAGATAGCCCAGTGCGACCCCGCCCCCGGTGATGCAGATCTCGCCTGCGACGCCCTTCGGCACCGGGCGCAGCTGCGAGTCGCACACGTGCACTTCCAGGTGCGGGAGTGCGACGCCGATGGGAGATGCCACCCGGCCATCGAGGTCTTCGTCGTGGATGAACTTGGCGGTGGCGAAGACGGTCGCCTCAGTGACGCCGTACATGTTGACCACCACGGGTTTGGGGCCGGTCTGACCGTCCACGAACTCGCGCACCACGTCCAGGTCGACGTTCTCCCCGCCGAAGGTCAGGTAACGCACGCTGAGCGCCGGCCATCCCGCGTCCGCGTGCGACAAGGCCATCGAGCGGAAGCAGGAGGGCACCTGGTTCAGCACGGTGATCTTCTCCTGCCTCAGCAGGCGCAGGAAGTCGTCGTGCGCCGCGGCGGTGCGCGCGGGGACGAGTACTGCGGTGGCGCCCGTGGACAGAGCCCCCCAGAGCTCCCAGACGGAGAAGTCGAAGCTGAAGGAGTGGAACACGGTCCACCGGTCGTCGGCGGAAAGTTCGAAGAGGGGAAGTGTGCCGCGCAGCAGTGAGAGCACATTCCCGTGGGAGACCACGCAGCCTTTCGGTCTCCCGGTCGAGCCGGACGTGTAGATCACGTAGGCAGGCGAATGTTCGTGCAGTTCGACCTCGGGAGCGGCCCCTTCGGTGATCGCCACCTGCGCGGCGTCGATGGTCCGTACATCGCTGAGGCCGATGTCGGCTGCTGTGCCGGGATTTCCGACGATGATTCCGACCCGGGCGTCGGCGACCATGTAATTCAGCCGATCCGCGGGATAGGACGGGTCGAACGGGACATATGCGGCGCCTGCTTTGAGAATGGCCAGCAGTGCCACGGGAACGTTCAGGGTGCCATCGACCAGAACGCCGACCAGATCACCTGGCTTGACACCGCTGGCGACAAGGTGATGTGCGAGCGCGTTCGCCGCAGATTCCAGTGAGCCGTAGGTGTGCGCTTTCCCGCCATCCTTTATCGCGACGGCGTCTTTCTGTTTGCGCGCGACCCGTGTGAACAGATCGGGTAACGACGTGATTCCACGGAGATGTGCGCTCGCCCGACTATCAGTGCTTGCCGCTGGCACGACGTTCTCCCCAGTCCGGTTTCCGGTGTTCGGGTGACGCTAGCAGCGCGCGGAACGCTGGTATAGCGGCTTTTTCCGGTTTGGAAAGTTTCAGACACGGCGCCAGCGTTCCAGTCGATCTCCGGGTACGTTCTCGGTTGCTGGGCCCGCCTGCCGGATCTGAGTGGCGGACGGGCTCCAATGAGCAATCGCACGCTGCTGCGGGGTCTGCGTGCCGCGTCTAAGGACGGGGAAATGTTCGGCCTGCACATCCCTGGGGGATGGCTGAGCGTGTGAGGGTTTCTTCTCGCTGCGTGTCGATGTGGAAGTGAGCGTATGAGGAATACATCTCGTCAACCTGGCGGCCCGGTCGGCAAGGCCGCGCAGATGCGTCGAATGCTGGATTCACCCGAAATGGTCTTCCTGATGGAGGCCCATGACGGCCTTTCGGCGCGCATTGCGGAAAGCGAGGGCTTTGACGCGTTGTGGGCCTCCGGTTTCTCGATCTCGACATCGCTCGGCCTTCGCGACAGCGAAGAGGCGTCGTGGTCGCAGTTGCTCTCGGTGGTCGAGTACATGGTCGCCGGGACCTCGGTCCCCATCGTCGTCGACGGGGACACGGGGTACGGCAACTTCAACACGGCTCGGCGCTTCCTCGCCAGCGCCGAGCGGCAGGGCGCCGCAGGGGTGTGCTTCGAGGACAAGGTTTTCCCGAAGATGAACTCGTTCGTCGGTGACTCCCACCGGCTAACCGACATCGACGAGTTCGCCGCGAAGATCGCTGCCTGCAGCGAGGCGCGTAACGACGAGGACTTCTGCATCATCGCGCGCACCGAGGCGCTGATCGCTGGACGCGGTGTGGACGAGGCGCTCGAACGTGCCGAGGCCTACCGGAAAGCGGGCGCCACCGCCATCTTCGTGCACTCCCGGAAGCAGGTGGCCGACGAGATCGAGCAGTTCGCCGCGGAGTGGGCCGACCGGGCCCCGCTGGTCATCGCACCGACGACGTACGCGAGCACGTCCGCCGATACCTTCAGAGATCTCGGGATCTCCGCGGTGATCTGGGCGAACCACAGCATGCGCGCCGCAGTGAGCGCGATGCGGGAGGTCTGCCGGTCCATCAAAGCCAGCGAGAGCGTGCTGAGCGCGGAGGCGAAGATCGCTTCTCTGAAGGAGATATTCGAGTTCATGGACTACGCCGAGATCGAGGAGACCGAGCGCAGGTTGCTGCTGCGGGGCACGAGCGCCGATGACTAGGCCGGGGAGAGCGCTCCCGCTGGGGCGGATCGGTTCGGCGGTGCGCGTTCGAGGTGCGCCGGAGCCGAATCGCGACCAGCACCCGCACACAGGAGAGGATCAGCCTTGACCAGCAACAGTGACCTGTCGACGACGGCCGATGCCGTCGAGATCGAGCAGATTGCCCGCCGCGCGCGAGCGTTGTCCCTGCGGACGGCATTCCACGCCCAGGACGGCCACCTCGGGGCCGACATGTCGGCGATGGACATCCTTTGCACTCTCTACTTCGGTGTGCTGCGCGTGGGTGCTCAGGATGCGGCCGACCCCGACCGCGACCGGTTCGTGCTCAGCAAGGCCCACGCGTCCACCGCGATGTACAGCGTCCTGTCTTTGAAGGGCTTCATCCCCGAGGACGAACTGGAGACCTTCGGGCGGGCGAACTCTCGGTTGAGCACTGTGGTGTCCACCCGCGTCCCAGGCGTGGAGTTCAGCACCGGCTCGCTGGGGCACGGCCTGCCGCTGGCCACCGGTGCCGCGCTGGCCGGGCGGATGGACAGCTCAGCTCGGCGGATCGTGGTGCTGTGCGGCGACGGCGAGCTCCAGGAGGGGAGCAACTGGGAGGCGCTGATGCTCGCCGGCACGCACGGCCTGAGCAACCTCACGCTGATCGTCGACCGGAATCTCGCGCAGAAGGGCGCGAGCACGGAGGACATCAACGCGCTGGAACCGCTCGACGACAAGCTCCGCTCCTTCGGCTGGACGGTTCGGCACATCGACGGGCACGACGTCCCGGACATGCTCTCGGTGCTGCGGTCGCTCCCACTCGCGGAGAGGCGGCCATCGTGCCTGATCGCGACGACCGTGAAGGGGAAGGGGGTTTCCTTCATGGAATCCGATCTCAGTTGGCACAGCAAGCGGCTGACCCGCGAAATGTACGAGCGGGCGCTGGCGGAACTGGACGGGGGGAACGTGCGATGACATCCGCGCAACTGCTGGACTGCGTGTCGGCCTTCGCCGGGGAACTGCTGCGGCTCGCCGACGAGGACGACCGCGTCTGCATCGTGAACAACGACTCGGCCGACACCCACCTGGCGAACGACTTCCAACGCGAATTCCCCGCGCGGTTCGTCGATGTCGGAATCGCCGAGCAGAACATGGCCGGTGTGGCGGCGGGTCTGGCCAACGCGGGCAAGGTCCCATTCGTGCACTCCGCGGCGTGCTTCCTGGCCCGGGCCACCGAACAGATCAAGAACGCCGCCTACACCGGCGCCAACGTGAAGTTCTGCGGCTTCGTCAGCGGTCTTGCCTACGGGGCGCTGGGAGGAACACATCACGCGACCGAGGACATCGCGTGGATGCGGTCGATCCCGGACCTCCCGGTGCTCTGCCCGGCGACGCCGGCCGAGACTGCGGCGGCCGCTCGCCTGGCCTGGCGCCACGAAGGTCCGGTCTACCTCCGGATCATCAGCAAGACCCCGGTGCCGGAGCTTTTCGACGCCAGGCACGAGATCTCGTTCGGGACCTCGACGCAGCTGCGTGAAGGCGGCGACGTCACGCTCATCGGCACTGGCCTGACCACTACGAGACTGGTCGAAGCCGCCGCACTGCTGGAAAGCGAGGGCGTTCGGGCCGGAGTGCTGCACCTGCATTCGGTGTCACCGATCGACGAGGCCGCCATCATGCGCGCGGCGCGTGAGACGGGCCGGCTGGTGGTAGCCGAAGACCACGTACTCAACGGCGGCCTGGGAGGAGCGGTCAGCGAGACCGTCGTCCGGACGGTGCCGGTGCCCGTGCTCCAGCTCGGCATCACCAACACCTTCGCGCCGATCGGGCCCGCCGCGTTCCTCCACGAGCACTTCCGGCTCACGGGACCACTGCTCGCCCGTGACGTCCGGGACTGGCTCGACGGCCACGAGCAGAGGCGCGCCTGACGTGCGGGTAGCTGACTACATCGTCGAGTACATCCGCGAACGGAACGTCCGGACCGTCTTCATGCTATCGGGTACCGGTTCGATCTTCCTCGATGAGGCGATCGCGAAGGCGGACGCGCTCACCTGCGTGTGCGCGCGCCACGAGGCCGCGGCGACCCTGATGGGGACCGGTGCGTCGAAGCTGACCGGTGACATCGGCGTCGCCGTGGTGACCAGCGGTCCAGGAGCGGCCAACGCGATGGCCGGGTTGATCGACGCGTGGGTGGACGCCGTCCCGGTGCTGGTTCTCGCCGGACAGGTGGAGAGCCGCCACATCGATCGGGCAGCGCGTTCGTTCGGGATCCAGGGCTACAACGTCGTCGACTGCGTGCGTCCGGTGACCAAGTACGCGGCGGTCGTCGACGACCCCGTCCAGATCAGGGCACATCTGGACCGCGCCTTCCACGAGGCGCTCACCGGAAGGCCCGGCCCGGTCTGGTTGGACGTGCCGCTGGACGTGCAGGCCGCGGAGGTCGATCCCGCTGGTCTCGCCGGATTCGAGGCGCCCGCCCCGGAGCCGTGGTCCATCGGGCCCGCGGAGACCGCCACCGTCGTCCTCGACGAGCTGCGCGGGGCGTCGCGGCCCATGTTCGTCGTGGGCCAAGGTGTCCGGCAGGCCCGTGCCCAGGGGGAGTTGGCGGCGCTGGTCGAGCACCTGGGCGTCCCGACCGTGTTCACCCGGCTCGGGTACGACCTGCTTCCGTACCGCTCGGAAGCGGTGATGGGGCAGGGCGGGATCCGAGGTCGGCCGCACGTCGAGCGGGTGATGCGGGAGGCCGACCTGGTGGTCAGCCTCGGTGCGAGCCTGTCCACCGGTCTGGTCGGTGAACACCGGGATGCCTTCTCGCCGCAGGCCCGCGTGGTGATGGTCGATCTCGACCCGGGCCAGTTCGACCGGGCGAACGTCGCGGTGGACGTCCGGCTGCGCATGGACCTGCTCGGCCTCCTGACCGAGATGAACCGCCAGATCAAGCACGACCGGACCGGCCTGGAGTGGCCGCCGTGGCGGAACCACTGCCGCGAGCTAAAGGAGAAGAGCTCGTCCGCCGCGACGCTCGCCACGGAGCCGATCAACTCGTACTACTTCGTGAACCGGTTGGAAGCGCAGGCGGCCCGCGATGCGGTGTTCGTGGTCGATACCGGAAGCGCCTACTACGTCACTGGCCAGACGCTGGAGTTCAACGATGACCAGCGCGAGGTCACCTCCGCGGCGTTGCTCAACATGGGCGCCGCCGTGCCGATGGCGGTGGGCGCGTCCTTCGCCGCGGCCGGAGGGCGGGTGATCACCATCGTCGGAGACGGCGCGATTGAGCTCAACATCCAGGAACTCGCGACGATCAGTGACTACGAGCGCGACATCAAGGTGTTCGTATTGAACAACGGCGGTTACTCGTCCATCAGGGAGTCGCAGGACGCGCTCTGCACCGGCCGGGTGCTCGACGAACCCGCACCGCTGGACTTCCGGGCCGTCGCGGCGGCGTTCCGGATTCCGTACCACCGGCTGAGCGCCGTCGACGCGCTCGACGACGACCTCGCCGCGCTCCTCGGACCACCGGGGCCGGCCCTGATCGAGGTGATCTGCGACAGCAGACAGAAGCTGATGCGGCCCGCCGCAGCCCACGACATCCGTGCCCACGACGGAGTCACGATCCCCACCCGCTGTTAGGAGTCCGTTGTGCCGTCAGAAAAGAAGAGGGCAGCACTGTTCTGGTCCAGGCCCGCGATCGAGCAGGTCCTCTGCGGGTTGTGGGGTGAAATGCTCGACACGGAGGCGAGACCGCAGGACAGCTTCTTCGACATCGGTGGTTACTCGCTCCTGGTGGTGGACCTGGTGCGAGCCGCACGCGAGCGCGGTGTCGGATTGAAGGCGTCCCACGTGTTCGACCACCAGACCCCGCAGGCGATCGCCGGGATCCTCGCACCGGACCAGGACCACCACCGCCTGCACGACGAGCGGCGCGGTGCTGAGAACCTGTGGAACGAGGCGATGAACGCGTGGAGCGACTCGGCCCCGAGATGCCTGGTGCCCATCAGAGCGGAAGGCGAGGGCGCACCGCTGTTCGTGGTCCACTGGGGAAACGGCAACGTGCGGTTCGTGTCGCAGGTCATCGACTCCTGGCGGGCTGACCGCCCCGTGTACGGGTTCGAGGCGGCTGGCTACCGCGGTCACGTCTGCGGGCTCACCTCGATCGGTGAGATGGCGGAGCGTTATCTAGCGGAATTGCGCGAACACCAGCCCGAAGGCCCCTACTTCCTCGCGGGGCTTTGCCAGGGCGGCCTGGTCGCCCTGGAGATGGCCCGGCGCCTCCGCGAGCGGGGCGAGGACATCGGGCTGCTCGCGCTGGTCAACCTCCCGGACCTCGAACCCATCGCGGACCGGGGCTGGGGGCTGGACGAGCTCTACGGCTTCCGGCTGGGCGCGCTGCGCGCCCAGTTCGGGCTGGAAGGCGAGGAGGACGTCACACGCGTGTTGCAGGAGATGCTGCCCATGGCCTGGTACGACGAGGGCATCTCCGAGAACGACTTCTACCGGCTGCAGATGATCTGGGCCTGCGGGGTCTTCGCGCAGGACCACTACCGCCCCCGGAGCTACGACGGGCCGGTGCTCCTGCTGGAGTCGGCTGCGATGCTCGACGGGGTCGAGAAGAACTGGTTGCCGTTCCTGCCCGCCGCGACGGTGCACCACTACGACGTGGAGGGAACGCTTTCGGTGGTGCAGCACCCCGAGGTGGCGGAGATCATGTGCGCCGCCCTGACTCCCGAACGACCGCGACCGAACGGATTCCTGAAATGAGGGGCGTCCCCGATGATAAGTGAACAGCATTACCGGATCGACTACCGCATCAACAACAACAAGAAAAGCGTCGAGCAGAACCACCGGCC
Source organism: Saccharopolyspora sp. NPDC000995 (assembly GCF_053599315.1). NCBI lineage: Bacteria > Bacillati > Actinomycetota > Actinomycetes > Pseudonocardiales > Pseudonocardiaceae > Saccharopolyspora > Saccharopolyspora sp. NPDC000995. The sequence continues at coordinate 2,213 of NZ_JBSFLZ010000173.1, read as the reverse complement.
GGTGCAGGTCGAAGCCTCCGAGGAGGAGATCCGGCAGCTGACGGAGGACGGGTGCCTGATCCGCCCCGGTCAGCTCGACGCAGATCACGTCGCCAAGCTCCGCGAGGCGATCACCAGGGTCGAGGAGGCCGAGCTCGGGGCGGGAGTAGCGGAGCACCGCGAGGGAAACGGCCTGTTCCTGCGGATGCTCCAGGAGAAGGACCCGGCCTTCCGCGACCTGATGCTTTACAGCCCGATGGTCTCGATCGCGCGCGCCGTGCTGGGGCCGCAGATCGCCTTCGAGGTCGATGCGCGGATCGCCTACCGCGGGAGACCGAACCACCTGGTGCCGTGGCACATCCACCGGAGGGTCGTGCCGGACCCGTTGCCGCCGTTCTTCTGCTACCCGCACGGCGTGCACTGCCTGATCTACCTGGACGAGGTCGGCCCGGACGAGGGGCCGCTGGTTTACCTGCCGGGTTCGCACCGGGACCACACCGTAGACCTGCCCTTCCCCACGACTCGTGACCTGCCCGGTCAGGTCGTCGTGGCGCCGAAAGCGGGGGACATGGTGCTCATCCACGCGAACCTGTGGCACCGGACCCTACCGACCAGCGAGACGTGCGGATCGCGACGCCTGCTCATCATCGGGTGCGATCCCGCGTGGCTGCGGACCGACAACGCGGGTGACCCGCCGCAGGAACGGCCGCTCACGGAGTCCTTCCGCGAGTCGGAGTTGCCTGATCTGAGGGAGCTGGCTTACGGCTTCCAATGGTGAGTGGCAACGTGCGGCGCTTCCTGTTTGGGCACGGGAGGCGCCGCCCGTCCGGCGGTCGACTCCAGGATGAGTGGTGGGATGCAGGTGAGCACGAGGCTGGCCGTCGTCTACGACCGGGGTGCGGTGTCCCCGGCCGAGATCAGCAGCGGGTTGCGGGGTCTAGGGGAGGTCGTGTTCCTGTGCCCGGACAATGACCACAACCGCGACCTGATCCCCCTGCTCCGGGAGATGGGGCAAGTGATCCGGCTGTCCTCCGACCGGGAAGAAGCCGTGCGGCAGGTCGCCGGCGCATCGCCGGAGGCGATCCTGACGTTCAGCGAGCGAGCGCTGCCGATCACCAGCGCGCTGGGAACCGGGCTGGGGCTTGCCGTCAACAGCGAGGAATCGGTCCGACGTCTGACGGACAAGTTCCTCCAACGGAGCACGTTGCGAGACGCCGGTGTGGACTCGGTGGAATGCGCAGTGGTGTCCTCAGTGGATGAATGGTGGCGGTTGCCTGCCGGCCTCGTGTTCCCGGTGGTGGTGAAGCCGAGTTGCGGGGCGGGAAGTCGCAACGTCCACGTCGTGGCGGACGAGCGCGCGGGCGAGGAGCTCGTGGCCCGCCTGCTGGCGCCGGTCCGGACCGGCGGAGCGGGGGAGACCCGGCTCGTCGTCGAGGAACTGCTGACCGGCCGGGACTGCGCTCCTTTCGGGGACTACGTCTCGGTCGAGAGCCTGGTGTGCGACGGAGTGGTCTCGCACATCGCCATCACAGGAAAGCTTCCACTGTCCCGGCCCTTCCGCGAGGTCGGACAGTTCTGGCCCTCGACCTTGTCGGGACGGGACGGCGAGCCGGTCCTGCGCCTGGCTGCGGACGCTGTGCGGGCGTTGGGCATGCGCACCGGCCTCGTGCACACAGAGGTCAAGCTCTGCGCCGAGGGTCCGCGGGTCATCGAGGTGAATGGACGGCTCGGCGGCTGGATCAACGACCTGAGCACGCGGGCAGCCGGTCTGAACCTGGTCGAGTTGGCCGGCAGGGTGGCGCTGGGCGAACGCGCGCGCGTCGATCCGGTCGCCCCGGACCGGGTGTACTTCAAGTGCAACAACCTCCCGCCGCTGCGCCCGTGCCGCTTCGAGGGAGTCGACGGCGTGGACCAGGTCCGCCGGATTCCCGGCCTGACCGGGTACCGGCCGTTGGTGCGGCCGGGAGCCGTCCTGGACGGCAGCGCGGTCGACACCTACGAGCTGGACGTGATCACAGGTGACGCCGCCGATCACCGGGACATGCTCGGAATCATCGACGCCGTCGGCGAATCGCTGACCTTCGTTTGCACCATCGACGGACGGCAAGGCCGGTTCCGCGGCCGGGAACTCGCGGCGCTCTAGGCCTCAAATAAGCGAGTCGGTCACTGTGGGGGCGGTGGTAGCCGAAATGATCACTTTGGCGTGAGCGTGGGATATGCCGATGAGTGGTGGG
>NZ_JBSFLZ010000172.1:0-12745 GCF_053599315.1 Saccharopolyspora sp. NPDC000995 | reverse complement strand
ACGCTGGTTTGGCTTGACGCAACAGTGTCTAAATGGTAACTGCGTCAACCAGCATGCGCGTCTCAACAATCACGCGGCATTCCATTCCGCACATCGACCCGGGTTTTTTCATCCTGATCTTGTCTGGTCATCCATGAAGGGGCGGGGCCGGTCAAGGCTGTTTTCACCCAGTTCGAGAAGTCGTTCGGAGTCGCGAGGGAGAGCTGAGTGCACGTCGCGGAGGGCTACTTCCATGACATGGACCCGGCGCACGCTCTCGGCATTCCGCGTGTGTGGATCAATCGGAAGGGTTTGCCCGACGACCCGTCGATCACCGATGCGGTTCTGCCGGAGAGGCATGCATCCACTGCGGCCGAACCCCTACGATGCAAGATTTCCCGGATAAGGCGAATTGGCCCGGTCGACGCAGCGCGGCCCCCGGTCACGCCGGGTCAATCCCGGCCCGTTGCTTTCGTGCATCCGCACTGCGTTTATGACGACCGGCGCCGCCCGGCGGCCGGCCGCTGAACCGCATCGGGGTCGGGCGCGAGCCGACCGGCCACCACGATGCCGTAGACGGCGTGGTCGAGCGCGATGACGAGTCGACCGAGCAGCCGCCGACGGGTCGGGCGTACAGCCAGCAGCGGCGCGACGACAACCTCGAATACCAGCCAGATGATCAGGCCGTAGGCCGGACCGAACCAGGGGAGCGACCGGATCTTGCGCGGCAGGACGTTGTACCCGAGCCCGGCGAGCGCGCCGTAGGACCAGTGCGCGGCCTCGGTGAACGCCGTGCGGTGCTCCACGGGCAGGCGCTGGACAGGCTCCGGCGCGTGCTTGCCGACGATCGCTTCCGGAGGCGTTTCCTCGACGAGTCCGACGTTCCCGGTGAGGGTCCGGATGCCAGTCATCGCCATGGCACCGACGAGCCCGCGCGCCCCGGCGCGAATCAGGTCTCGGGTCTTCGAGTGCTGGGAATGTAACACCGGGCCACCTCATAAGATCTGTCCTACAGGTCCGAACACCACCCCTACCCGCTGGAACGGATGTCAACCGCACGCGGTCGACGTGGTCAGGGTCGCTGACCGACGCCCGTGGCGAGCTCATGCAGGCGGCCGCCCGGGACGCGCGGGGTGAGCGGCGGAGTCTTGCCGCCTGCGGCTTCCCGCAAGCCGTGGAGGAAGCCTTCGACGGCATCCGTGGAGCTGTGCCGTGGGGTCCAGCCGAGTTCGTCCCGTGCTCGCGCCACGTCCATGACGGGAAGCCGCAGGAAGGCGTCGAACAGACCCGGCGACGCGGGGACGAGGTGCAGGTGCCAAGCGGCGGAAAGGACACTCTTGGCGACGCGGGGCGCAACGCCCACCGTCGGCTTGCCGAAAAGCTCGCCCAGCACACTGGTGTCGATCAGCGGATCCGCGGCGATGTTGAAAGCTCCGGCGCTGGTGGAAAGTGCGGCAAGCCTGTAAGCCTCGCCGGCATCGCTGCTGTGCACCGCTTGGAAGCGCATGCCTCCCGGAGTCGGCAGGGCCGGCAGCAGGTCCGGCCTGACGAGCCGGTTGATCAGCATGGGCCCGATGAAGAGCCGTCGTTGCTGGGAGGCAGATTCCGGCTTGAAGCAGAACGCGGTCCGCATCCGGACGACCCGGATGTCCTGGTGCTCACGCTCGAAGGCATCGAGGTACCGCTCCAGGTACGCCTTCTCCCCGCTGTATGCCGCGGCAGGCCACCCGTGGGTCGGCCACGACTCGTCGATCGGCTGCGCGTCCGGTCCCGGGCTGTAGGCTGCGATCGAGGATGCGTGCACCAGGCTCGGGACACCGGCAGCGGCGACGGCGTCGATGACCCGGATGCCGCCGAGCACATTGTTTCGCCAAGTCGTGATCGGGTCGTGGGTCGGCTGGAACAACCAGGCGAGGTGGATCACCACGTCGGCCGAGGCGAAGCGCGCCACCAGGTCGTCTTCGGTGACGTCTGTGCGTTCCCAGCGCACCTTCGCGCTGGTGACGGGTGGCTCTCGCCGTGACAGCGCGATGATGGTGCCGACCGCGGGGTCCGTGTCGAGTGCGTCGACCACGCTGGTTCCGATATTTCCGGTCGCCCCAACGACGACAACGCGCTGGGGGCTCTCGGGCGCCTTCATCGTTGGTCCCCTCCTTAACCCGGTGCTGCTCCCGCCGCATTCACGGCTTCCCCTAGTGAGAAGCGGAAGTGTCGGCAACTCTGGCTACCCGACGAAATTCTCGGATAACCGCTGAGCTCTTCCGTTCACAGCCACGCCGAGTGCCCAGTCGCCGCCTGCTGAAGCAGGATGGCCGTGCATGCCGGCTTCCGGGCGTGCCAGGACTGAGGGAGAGGTGCAGGACGATCTCACGGCGGTTGATGGCGGGGCTTCGACGTACGAGCAGACCGGCTGCCTGAAGGCGATCACACAAGCGTACCTGGAAGATCACCAGAGAGCCGCGCCTGCCCCTTCACCAGGGCGACCAAGACCAAACCGGACTAAACCGGAGTTATCGCCCAAAAAGGCTAAAACGTCGGGGCTCTGCGGCATGGCCAAGTTCCTTTCTGAGACAAAGGACAGTGTCCATTCGTGCAGAGGACTTGTTTGATCTCTAGGTAGGACCAAGTATGGCAATTATCGAAGACGAACAGATTTTACTGCGGGAATGGGATCTCGCGTCGGGTGTGCGGCTCGCGGGCGCATATTCGGAAACGCTTGCAGCGGAGAATCGTGAGCGTCCGGATTTGCGTCAAGATTCGTCGTAATCGTCTAAAGGTGCTGGAAACATTTTCCAAACAAAAGGCGGACACAGCGTGATTACACCCATGATGACTGGAATCCTGAACGCAGATCGCCAGCCTACGATGCGGCATGAACCTGCGACCGAGGAGAGCGCCCAGATTTTCCAGCGGCGTCGACACGCCCTTGTTGGCACAGCTCTTTTCAACAGCTACTTCAAACAAGCACGACTGGACGAGCTCCTGCGGTGGGCGGTGACCGAGTTCGAGTCGCTGCATGTGTTCCTCCCTGACACGACCACCGCTTTCACGATGCAGGCCCGCGGCTATCCGGCGGTGGAAGCAGAGCGGAAGACGCGACGCGAGGCACGAAGGCTGCGCGGGAAGATAACCGGGTCGCTTGCCATGCTCGGCGTCGAGTCCCCCGAGCAGATGATCATCGACTTCGCCTGGCTCAACGAGAACGAGGAGTACCTGCGCACGCGGGACGAGGTTGCGGAGGTCTTCGGGTCGGATGAAGACTTCAGGAAAGCCTGTCTGGCCGAGTCTGAGTCAGTCGCGAGGAGCAGGCGGAGAACCGACGGCAGTCTCACGGAGGAAGAGCTAAACATGGCGGCACGGTACTTGCTAGCCGAGATCCCGCTTTTCGTAAACGCTCCCGCCATACTTGGCATGCCCGAGACTGTGTTCTGCTACCACCGCATCGAACCCTTCGAACGTGACCTGTACCGTGGCGCGTTCGCGGTGAAAGCAGTGCCTCGGCAAGGCTGGGTCGTGGTCGAGTCCGCTTCTTCGGAAATGGTTGACTCCGGTGCCGGTGCCGGTGCCGGTGCCGGTGCCGCAGCCGGGTCCCTGCCGCGACCACGTACCGGAGGTGCGCTGTGAACCGCGCCGACACGGCCGATTGCGAACCTCGTCGGTCCGGCGAGCAAGGATACTGGAAGTCCTAGCGCCTGTGGTAGGCGCGGTTTCGGCTGGTCTGCACGGCGACCAAGCCAGCTGGTCCTCCTGGAATCTCGATCGTCCCGCCGACCGGCAGCGGGACGATCGAGCCCAACCGCGAACTCATGACCCGGCTCAACACATCAACCCAGCCCCGATCAGGGTTCGAGCCCGCGCCTGTCGACTCGTGGCAACCGCCCCGACAGAGGGCCAGCCGTAGTCAGTGTTGCGGACCGTGTTGGGGTGCTCCTTTTTGGAGTAGGCGTGAGTGAGTTCATAGGGTCCGCGCCGCGTTCGTGAGTAGGTTCTTGAATATGGAGAACGGCGGACCCAGCCGGACAGCGCTCGCCACCGCGTACGCCCGCGCCTATCACCAGATCGCTGACCGACCACAGATCTTCACGGACCCCCTGGCGGCACGTCTGCTCGGCGTCACCGCAGAGGAACTGACCAAATTGGCCACGCCCACAACCGATCACCTCGGTGCCGAGGCAAGCGATCGGCCCCGCCGCCTGTTCTTCGCCGCCCGTGCCCGCTTCGCCGAGGACGCCGTGGCCGCAGCCATCGCCGCTGGTGTGCGGCAGGTCGTGATCCTCGGCGCAGGTCTGGACACCTTCGCCTATCGCAATCCGCGCCCGGACTTGCGCGTGTTCGAGGTCGACCACCCCGCCACCCAAGCGTGGAAACGCGAACGCCTTGCTACGACCGGGATCGACCGCCCTGCGACGTTGACCCTCGTGCCAGTCGATTTCGAAACCCAGACGCTGGCAGCTGGATTGGCAACCGCCGGATTCAAACGGACGGACCCGGCCGTATTCGTGTGGCTCGGAGTCGTCTTCTATCTGACCCCGAACGCCGCCCACGCCACCCTCGAATACATCGCTGGTCAAGCCCAGCCCGTCGAGGTGGTCTTCGACTACCTGCAGCCTGCGGCCACCGACGAGGACCGTGCGCACCAGCGGGCACGTGCCGATCGGCTGGCTGGCGCCGGCGAACCCTTGTTCAGCTACTTCACACCCGACGACATCGCCGCACAGCTGCACGCCCTCGGGTTCACCGGCATCGAAGACCACTCCGCCCCGGACCTCATCGCCGGCTACCTCCACGGATCCGCAGGAATTGAGGGCGAACCACCCCGTGCACTGCGCGCGAGCCGCATACTGCACGCGAGCCGCTGAGCATCGCCTGCCGCGCCTACTCTCACCACGTCTGTCGCGACGGCTGGCGTCTCCCACATCAGCCTCTGAATTGCACAAACTCAGAAATCACGGGAGCGAGAGGGTAGAGCTCCGGAGAACATGCCTCATCCGTAGATCACTTTGAACAGTGTAGCGTCGACGGCCACTCGATCACCGCGAATGCGGCCAGCGCTCCAAGACCACCGTAGAAGGTCGTCATCTCCCAGGAAGGGAGGTAGCCCCGAACGGCGTTGGTGGCGTCTGCTAGATCATCGCGAGTGGGAATGTAGTGGTGGAAGGCACCAAGCTGGTGGTGCTCACCGCCCACGACTACGAAAACCTGGCCGGCCAACGCCGTCAGGCCGGCGCGCAGGCCGCCCGGAACCGTGCGCTGCGCAGCCAGCTCGACCTGCTCAGCTCATTCGTCGACGAGCTCGAACAGGCCGTGACAAGACTGCCCGAGTGCCAGCCCACACCGTGCGCGGCCTGCGAGGAGCTGGACCGCGTGGGCCCGATCATCTCCGCGCTGGCGAAACGGGGCCGGGTATCGATCGACACCCGGCACGCCGAAGTCGCGGAAGCGGCGGTGCAGCGGGGCGCTTCGATCGTCAACGACGTCTCCGGCACCCTGCACCGGGTGGCCGCCCGCCTCGGCGTCGGCTACGTGCGGCATGCACTCGACGGCGGTTCCGGTCCGAGCCGGCGCGTAGCCGGAGTACGACGACGTCGTCACCGAAGTGAGTACGCACCTGCTGGACGTCGCCGACACGGCGATCTCGGCCAGCGTGACCAATCTGTGGATCGACCCGGGAATCGGCTTCGGCAAAGGCGTCGAGGACAACCTGCGCCTACTGCGCCACTTACCCGAGCTGTGCGCACAAGGCATCCCGGTCCTCCTCGGCGTCAGCCGAAAGTCGTTCCTCGGCGCAGTCACCGGCCGCCACGTCGCAGACCGGCTACCCGCGTCGCAAGCCCTGATCGCCCCCGCGTGGTCGGCCGGCGTCGACATCATCCGAGTACACGACGTCCCACAAACGCGAGACTCGATCACGATGCTTGAAGCGGTCTGGGGCCGGGGATAACCACGTCAAGCCGAAGCCCACGAGGTCCGAGGCCTTCGACATCGCCCACCCGTTCGCGCTACACGACCTGAATCTGATCTTGCGGATATGGCATCGACGCGAGTCAGGATCACTGTCCCAGGCAATTCGAGGACGACTCAAGCAAGAGAGCAAGGGGTCTTCCCGCAACGCGTCGGAACCCGTCGCAACGCGGAGGAAGGAGGGCCGCTGACCTGCGGCGGAACGCGAAGGCGCTCGTCGTGAACGACTCGCCACTACCTTGACACGGTAGAGGTCACTGGTTCAATCCCATTATCGCGCACCAGTTATTACGCAGGTCACAGCCCCTACGGCGGTCATCACCGCCTGGGGCTGTGTTGCGTATGTGGTCTCGCGGGGTGGCCGCGCAGGATTTGAAGCGGCGACCTGTCCCGCCATGGTGATCGTTTGACCGTGACTTGACCACCTGCCGTGCCATCAGGTAGGGCTGCGCGCAGTTTGTGATTGTGCTGTTTGTATGAATTCGCGCGGCTCGTTAGATTTCCGGGTTCGACGCGCTGCGACGCTCGAGCTCGGGGACTGCGTGATCGGCGCCGTCGCCGTAGTGCGGGCTCGGGATGATCAATCTGCAGTGGGCGTCGTCGATCATCACGGAGCAGTTCTTCGGCGAGCTCGTCGACTACCTGCTGCAGTCGCTGAGGCACGCGACGATTCTGGGCTCGCGATCGGTCAGTCGTTTGACTTGATCAGGAGCTCAGGCTTGATCAGGCAGTCGGGGTCCCGTCCAGGTTGGGGTGGGCGGGACGTAAGCGGGCCTCTTCCTGTGTTGGGAATTCGCCCGGGGTTAGGCCCCTGGTCACGGTCAGGGCGAGTGGGGCGACAGCGATGGCCCCACCGAGGGCACTGGGCTGGGTGTACTTAGCTGCGATGCAAGTGGCTGCGCGTTGGGCTTGGAGTCGATGTTCGACGAAGGACCTTGGGCCGGGTGGCCTGCGGGCGGCCGCTCACACACCGGGGTGTTACGACAAGGTGTGGAAAATTCGTCGTTTCGTCGCGCCATCACGACGATGCGTCGGTCAGCGGCTTGGGTGAACCCTTCACGGCGACACTCCACCGACGCAAAGGGGCGACGCTGTGTCTGGTTACAGTCTCGATGACGCGCCACTGAACAGCTTTCACAAGAAGTTAGCCGTTTACTCGTCTGGGGGGCCATTTCTGGACGGTTATGTGCTGAGCATCATTGGTCTCGCGCTCGTGCAGATCGCCCCGGTGTTCGGGTTGACTGCGATGCAGGAGGGACTCGTCGGTGCGGCGGCGCTGATCGGCATCTTCCTCGGCGCGTTCCTGCGCTCCGCCGCAGCGCGAGGCTTGCGGCGTTTTTGGATACGTGGGGGTCGGCTTCGCATAACTTGTGAAGGCGCGCGAACCCCTGCGCGTCACGATGGCGGGCCAGGTTGCGGGTCAGGGAGCCCTTGCCGTCCGCGCCGGCCACCGGACAGCCCAGCGAGGGACGGACAAGGTCGCCGCAGATCGCGACGACCAGCGCTCCCGATAGTTCGTGCCAGAGCCATTTAGACTCCCGGCCGCGCGCCCGCTGCCAGGTGATCGGCGCCTGCCGCCAATCACCGCCGAGAGCGTCAGCGCCGCTGGCCATCCAGCGTTGCTGCCAGGTCTCGATCAACGGAGCACGCCCAATATGATCAACAATCGCGATCACGACCCGTCACCAGGGTCACGAAACCCGCGCCAGAGCCAATTTCAGCGAGCAACTCTGGCCAAGATCATTAAGCGGCATCAGCGGGCGGTTCGGCCATCGCCTCATGGTCCGCGGCCGCCTCGTCGGCCGTGCTCGAAGTCTCGACCCCAGCGGTTGGAGCGTCTTCGGCGGTGGTCGGCTCGCGCAGGCAGGCAGGCAGGCAGGCAGGCAGGCAGGCAGGCAGGCAGGCATGGTGGGCGACCACGGTCTTTTCCACGGCCTCCGCCAGGTTCTTGAACAAATGCCACCGATCGGCGCATTGCACCGCTTGCGGGGCGCTACGGGTGGCGGCCTCCGCATAGGCTGACGAGCGATCACGGGTGATCACCTGGATCTCGGGATGCGCCTTGAGCCACTCGGCCACCGTGTCGGCCTGGCGATCGGGCAGCACATCGACCGGTTTGTGGTTGGCCATATCGAGCAAGATCGTCGCGTAGGTCTGGCCGCGTTTGATCGCCCAATCGTCCATGCCCAGCACCGTGACCTGGCCGACTTCGGGATCAGGCAGCGCCCTGAGCAGCCGTAACAGCGTGTTCTTGCCAACCGGCATCCCCAGAGCGCCAGCCAGCCGCGAGCCCGCGCGGCCGGCCAGCGCGATGCTGATCGACTCCAGCATGCCACGGGCCAGGGGCGTACGGCGGGCGCGCGGGACGGCGACCCCGTCCGGCTGCTCGGCGAACGTGCGCACCGCGTACTCGATGGTGCCGCAGAAGAAACGCCGCACCCGCAGTCTGAGCGCCACGGCCCGGCCGCCGATCGCGGCGTCGGCCAACCGCCGGTCATAGCGGCTGTGCACCCTGTTGGCGGCATGGCCGCATGCTGGGCATCCGGCCTCCGGGGCCTTGGAGTTCGCCCACATCAGCACCGAGCCATCCGCGGCTTGCTCAACCCGCTCGATCACCACCGTGGCCAGATGCGGAAACAACACGTCAAGACCATGATCACCGCACTCCGCTCGTGATCACAGACGACCAGCCCACAATCAAACCGCTTGATCACGCAATGAGGGACAGAACCATTTTCGCCCGTCCACACAGGGTCAGAATTCGCCCGTCGGCGACACTCGTCCCACACCGCCCGGTTCAGCAGCCGCTGCGTGCGGTTCGGCGTCCGGTCCCCGACATACTCGGCAATGGTCCAGCCATTGCGTTTCGGCAGCTCGCTCATCACCGCCCCGCATGTACTTATGGGCCTGCACGAACGGCTCGATCCGCCGAAAACACCAGCGCAGCCGTTCCGACAACTCACCCAACTTCCGCCCAGCCAACCGAGTATCTACCTTGACAGCCGCAGCCGCCTGCGATCCTGTTGTCTTCACAAACACATGATCAACAGGCGGCTGCCCCACGCCGACACAGCCACACATTCCTACAGGTCACAACCCGAATGGCCACTGCCGTACTAGCCGCCTCGTGACCAAAGACTGTCACTGTGGCACCGACGCCACCAGCATCGCGCCAAAACCAGCCATTAGCAGCGAAGACACAGACGAGATCACTAACTGCGGCTGGATTTTTTTTTCCGAGTAAGCCTCGAGGAATCTCTCTCAGCCGCATCTAGAACCTGTGAAGCCGTGACTTGTGCGATGTCGGCGGCCGCAGGATCCTTCTCAAGTAAGGCCGTAGTGATAGCCCCCTCCATCAATTGAGCAATTTGACTCGCAACGAAATCCGCATTCGGCAGCCCGAACTCCTTCACAAGCTCCGCGATCCAAGCACGGGTGGAGTGCTTGTGTTCGAGAACCGCGTTTCGAACTTGGTCCGATGTGTCCGCCAACTCGACGGTCGCATTGACGAAGGCACATCCGCGAAAGTTGGAGGTGGAGAACCACTCACGGAGTGAATCGAAGATGGAGAGTATCTGCTCTCTGGGTGACGACGTCCCCTCGATTCGTCGATTCATACGGTCTCGGTATCGATCATCCAGGTACTGCAAGCACGCAACGATAAGGTCTGCCTTAGTAGGGAAATGTTTGTACAGGGTCATCTTAGCCACGCCGATCTCGCCGATGAGGGTATCGACACCAATCCCGGTGCCGCGCTCGTACATCAGCCGCGAGGCTTCCTTGAGAATCAGATCCCGTTTGGACTGGCTTTGCTCCATTGGTATACCACTACTCCAGTCGCCCTCAAGTCAGATCCACTACTGTCAGTAGCCAGTAATCATACGCAACCGGAGTCCCACGGCAGATGCGGCAGCATACAACTGACCCACGGCTTCGAGGCCTGGAGGCCGAACTGAGGTGTGTCCAGGATCTTGGACGGTCGTCGGCGGGACCTCCTGGCCTGGCATCAGACCGCCATCGGCGAGTGGTGGGCGCGCGTCCGGATGACGCTGCACAACCGCAACCGCGCGACCAGTTGAACGCCGAGATGTAGGTAGCCGAGGATGCCGTGCGTCTGCGGATGGAGGCCTCGCTAGGTTCCGATCACGCCGGATTCGAGCTCAAGAACCACCTTGTCAAGAAGCTGGCCGACCTCGGGTACGAGGTGACCGACGTCGGTCCCGCCGTCTACGATGCCGAGGACGACTACCCGCCGTTCTGCATCGAGGTAGCCCGGCGGTTCGTGGCCGACGAGGGTCATCGGTGGCTCGGGTAACGGCGAGCAGATAGCCGCGAACAAGGTCTCAGATGGCCGCGCCGCGCTGACCTGGGATGTTGACACCGCCAAGCTGTCCGGGCGGCACAACAACACGCTACTCGCGGGCATCCGAGCGCGGATGCACACCGTCGAAGAGGCCGAGGAGATCGTCCACGCATTCCTCGGCACGGAATTCGAAGGAGGCAGGCATCAGCGGCAGATCGACATGCTTGCCGAGTACGAGCGGACCTACCAGGCTCCGGCATTGCCCGAAGCCTGAGTGAGTGTCTACACCCGCTTCTGGTTTCCCTCCGCTCCGGAATCCCGGTCTTCAGTCTAAGTTGATGTGACACGGTTTGTGTCTCGCAGCAAATGACACACCCGGGTCGGGTGTTGTTGCGCGATCTGCCGCCTGATTGGCGTTGTGGTGTTCGGCCATGACACGGAAACGGGCGATCATGCAGCTGATGGACGCGATGTTTGTTGCTGGGGCCGAGGTCGCGAATGTGGCGGAGTGGTGCCGGATCAACGGTGTCGATAGGCGCACGTTCTATCGACACCGGGCACGGGCCCGGGTGGAGGGCCGCTGGCAGCCTCGGTCCCGGCGGCCGGGAACGACTCCGCATGCCACCCCCGAGCCGGTCGTGGCCGAGATCGTGCGGTTGCGTCACGCGCTGGCCCCTGACAACGGGGCCGATTTCATCCGCGACGAACTCGCCGAGATCGCGGCCGTGGCGGGCTGGGCCGAACGGGGCTGGCGGGTTCCAGCTCGGGCCACCATCAACCGGGTCCTGGACCGCCACGGCCTGCTGGAGCCCAGCCCGCGCAAACGCCCCCGCACGTCCTGGCGGCGTTTTGTCTATGCCCGGCCTCGTGATTGCTACCAGATCGACGCCACCGAGACCGCTCTTGCCGACGGCACCAGGGTCGTGGTTTTCGACGTACTCGACGACTGCACCCGCATGCTAGTGGCGTGCCAGGCGGCTGCCTCGGAAACAACCGCTGCCGCCATCGAAGCTGTTACCGCCGCCTTCACCGATTTCGGGGCACCGGGAATCGTGTTGTCCGACAACGGATCCGCCTTCACCGGCCGCAACCGGCACGACAACGCCGGCCCGACCCGTTTCGCGCGCACCGTCACCGCCGCGGGCACCCGGCTGATCCACTCCAGTCCCTACCACCCGCAAACCTGCGGCAAGGTCGAACGCCACCACCAGACCCTCAAAAAGTGGCTGACCCGCCGACCCGCACCGGCCTCGTTGCCTGAACTCCAGGCACTGCTGCCATGCCTGGGATCACGCCCCGGTACACGGAGGCCCCGGCAACCTCCCGGTCCAGACCGACGCCACCGTCCACGAACTCAAGGTCAGCACGCAGGGCATCGTCAATCTTGGCAAGCAAATCCGGCTACGAATCGGCCCCGAGTACGTCGGCCAACCGATCACCGTGATCCGCGACGGCGACCGGGCCACCGCCTACACCAGCGACGGCAACCCGATCGGCCACCTCCATATCGACCACACCAAGACCTACCAGGGCGCACTCACCCCAGCCGCCTAAAATGTGTGACACAACTACCGAGACAAACCTGCGGCAGATCTACCGAGACATGACACTCCGGAATCCCGGCCTGGGTCTACTCCTGGCAGCCTCGCAGGCTGGCACAGTGACCAGCTGACGGCGACCCCCGGACGCCGAAGCGTCGAGTCATCCCAGCGTTGCGGCGACATCTGTCGTTCGGCTGCCTCGACGAACGCTCGCGCCATCACGGATCCGGGTTCCCGCGCGGTGGTCACCAAGCCGACAGACGCTGTGTGCTCCGGCTCCACGAGGCGAATGGCCCGAAGTCCTGTCGTGCCACCGAGCGTAGGAGCGAAGGGGGCTGGCATGATGCCGGTGAGGCATGGTCAGGCGGCGACTGCGGTGAGCGCCCGGACGACGGGTGTCCAACGCTCGACGTAGGCATCCAACGTCCCGTCTTCGAGCCAGGTCTTATCATGGAGATAGAGGCCTGGCAGAGCGCAGGTGGCTCCCAGTTCGGACAGCACTGGTCGCAGCAGGACTTCCGGAGCGAGGGCGTGGGCCGGTCCGGCACCGAGCATGAGCGGTACTGCGACCACCCCCTGCAACCCGGTCCCGCCGTCGAATTGGTCCAGGAAGAGCTTGAGTAGTCCGGCGTAGGTGGCCTTGAACGTCGGGCTCGCGACGACGGTGAGGGACGAGCCGGCCACCGCCCGCTTCGCCGTGTTCACCGAGTCGTCGTCCCAGTCGAGCAGCTTCGGGCCCAGCTCGATCAGGTCGACGACGTGGTCCACCGCGGATCCTGGGGCGCGTCCGCCCAGCAGCTCGGCGAGCCGGACCGCTGCGGAGAGAGTGCGGGAGGCAGGCTTCGGGTTGCCGACCACTACGGAGATGGTCACTAGTGCACCCTCTTCCGTGCGAGCCCTTGGATGGGGCTTGTGGTAGGAACTAGGCGGAAGCCGGGGTGACGGCCTGTGGTGGTCGCCC
>NZ_JBSFLZ010000171.1:0-12804 GCF_053599315.1 Saccharopolyspora sp. NPDC000995 | reverse complement strand
AGGGACCCCACGTCCCACTCTCCCCAGGCCAGCCCTACCCGATCACACCCATTCCGGCAGGCCACCTTCAGACACTTCTTACCGAGATCACCTCATTGAAGAACCAGGTTGTTCCAATAAGCACGCCCATGATCGGTCGCGAGTTGACGTCGCTGTGGACCGCCAACTGGACCGCATCGTTCACTCTCACCCGGCTGACTCAGGATCGGCCCACCCACCATCGACGCGTCCGCCAGGACCAGCACCTCTCCCGCGACTGGTTCCGCAAAACCATCTGGTACCCCGCACTCCGCCAAGCCGCACGCACCCACCCAGTCCGCATCCAAGACCTCCGCCACACCAACGCCTCCTGGATGCTCGCCGGCGGCGCCGACCTCGAAACCATCCGCGAACGCCTCGGCCACCACAGCCTCCGCGCCACCGAGCGCTACCTCAACCCTCGGGAATTGCATCAGATGGGCGAGAAATTGCAGGTCACCTGCTGAGAGCGGCTCGGCAATGTGGCCGGCGGGCAGGCTCGACACGCTGTCTGACCTGCACGACTTGATCGATGATCCGTTAGATGCATGATCCTGGCCTCAAACGGTCACACTTCTTGGGGCTGGAGGTCAGGGGGGCGAGGAGATCTGGCGGGTGCGGCGCACCTGCAGCTCGTCGCTGGGGTGGTGCAGCTGCGGCCCGAGGACGCCATGGTCGAGGCGATGCTGCGGGGCTGGCGGGCAGAACACTAGGTCATAGCTACTCAATAATCGCGTCTCCGTCGTACACCCGCGCGCGGACGGGACCTACCACCGTGAGGCCACCTCGCACAATGCTGGAACAGAAGAACCGGGAGTGGCGGCAGACGGTCGAAGAATTCGTCGGTTCTGCCGAGCAGTTCGCTCGTGAGCACGGAAAGCCCGTCTCGACCGCCGTCCGGTACTCGCCGATCAACCTTCGCCGGCCGCACCCGCCCCGCCGCACCCGGATCGCGATTGCGGGACTTGGCCGACTTCGTGGTCCCCGAAGTCACGGCTGACCAATTTCACCCCGTCCGGCGCGGAACCTCGACGTGCGGCCCGTGCTCCAGCAGAGTCACCACCACGTCACCGTGACCGATCTGCCGCTGGTGTTGTCGCCCCGCAAGGCCGACGCGATCATCGAGCCGTCTCCGTCTTGGTCAACGCACTCGGCATTCACCTCGAGCCCGGTGTACGGGGCTTCCCGCGGGTGGACGGCGCCACGACGTCTTGCCCCTGGAAGCACCGTCGCCCTAGACTTAAGTCATAGAACTGCATCATTGATTCAAACGAGAAGAGGTGCCTGTGTTCACGACCCTCCAGTTGCACGTCGACGGCCCCGTTGCCGAAGTGGTGCTCGACAGGACACCGGTCAACGCCGTGTCGCTGAAGATGTACGAAGAACTCACCACTGTGTTCCGCGACCTATCCCAGCGGACCGACGTGCACGCGGTGATCCTGCGCTCGGCGAACCCCAAGATGTTCTGCGCGGGTGCGGACATCCGGGAGACCGTGGATGCGATCAGTCCCGCCGAGTCGGTGTTCGAGTTGCGGCAGCGCTGGGCGAGGACCTGTTATGAGGCCATTCTGGACTGTGCGGTGCCGACCATCGCGGTCGTCAACGGGCATGCCCTGGGCGCGGGTGCCGTTCTGGCCGGCTGCTGCGACATCCGCTTCGCCGCCGCCGACCTGTCGATCGGCCTGCCCGAGATCAACGCAGGACGCTGCGGCGGAGCGCGCCACCTGGCCCGGCTCATCCCCCAGGGTCGGCTCCGGATGCTCTACTTCACCGGCGAGCCGATGGACGCGGAGGAGGCGCTGCGCCTGGATCTGGTGCAGTACGTCGGCAAGGACGGCGACGAACTGGAGCAGGCACGCGCACTCGCCGCGAAGATCGCGCGCAAGAGCCCGCTGGGACTGCGACTGGCCAAGCGGGCGCTCAACGAATCCGAGGCGATGGGGGTGCGCGCGGGTTACGCGCACGAGCAGAAGTACACCATCCGGCTCGCCCAGTCCCCGGACGCCCAGGAAGCGGCGGCAGCCACGCTCGAGAAGCGGGAGCCGCGGTGGTCCTGGCCGGCCGACGGCACCGCGGCGACCACCACCGAGGCCGCACCGCTGGTCCCCTGAGGACGAGGAGCGGGCCCGGTCGGGCGACCGGGCCCGATTACCTCACGGGAGCGAGAAGGCGTTGCAGGACTTCGTCGGCGACCTCGCCCACCATCGCGCCCGAACCGCCGTCGATCTCGCGCAGCCCGGTCGGGCTGGTGATGTTGACCTCGATGAGGCGGTCCCTGATGAGGTCGATCCCGGCGAAGGCGATGCCCCGCGCAAGCAGTTCCGGCGCCAGGACGCCACAGATCTGCCGGTCGATGTCCGAGACCGGCACAGCGGCGGCCGAGGCGCCCACTGCCATGTTGCACCGGAAGTCCGGTGCCTTCGCGGTGCGACGCAGCGCGGCGACCGGCTCGCCGTCGACGACGAGGACTCGCCGGTCGCTGTCGGTGCCGTCACTGACGAAGCGCTGCACCACGACGTGCCGGTGGCCCCGCGCGGTGCCGATCTCGATCAGCGACGCGAGGTTGGGATGAGCCCGTTCCAGCAGCACCACACCACGCCCGCCCATCGCATCGGTGGGTTTGAGGACCGCACGCCCCCACCGTTCGACGGCGTCGGTGATCTCCTCGACACAGGCGCTCACCACGGTCTCGGGGGTGAGATCGGGAAAGTGCAGGGCGAAGAGCTTCTCGTTGGTGTTGCGCAGTGCCTCGGGACGGTTGCAGATCTTGGTACCGCGCCGCTGCGCCAGGTCGAGGAGGTAGGTCGCGCGCAGGTAGTCCTCGTCGACCGGTGGGTCGGTGCGCACGAGCACCAGATCGACGTCATCCAGGTCGACGGTCCACGAGGGACCGCCCACGACCCTGCCCTCACCCGCCGAGAGGTCAGGCGCACAGGCCCGAGCGTGCACGCGCCCGTCCCGCACCGATAGATCGCACGTCTGCGCCGCGAGGACCTCGTGCCGCCGCGCCACCGCGGCGGCCATCAACGCGATGGACGAGTCGTGCGAGGGGTCGAGCCGCTCCAGCGGGTCGACGAGGAACAGCAGTCTCATGTGGATGGTCCGTCACTAAGCAGGCACACCGGATTGTCGACCAGGATTCGCTGCCGAACCGCCGGATCGTCCACCCAGTCGCAGAAGGTGTCGGCGAGATCGGCGACGTCCGGCGCGGACTCCCCCATCCGCACGAACGGCCAGTCCGATCCCCACAGCAGCTGCCCCGGCCCGGCCTCGACGAGAGCATCGTGGAACGGGCGCGCATCGGAGTAGCTCCGCGATGGATCTCCCACCCGACACAGCGTGAGTTTCACCCACGCGGCTCCGTCCGCGACACGGTCGAGCAGCGCGCCAAAGCTCGGATCGCCCGCACCGGCGGCCACGTCGGGTTGCGCCATGTGGTCCAGGACGATCGGTACTCCGGTGCCGGCGAACTCGTCGACGATCCGAACACAATCGTCGAGACCCGCCCACACCTGCGCGTGGATGCCGAGGGCTCGCATGGCCGGCGCGAGTTCCCAGAACGCCTCGGTCCCGATGGCTCCGGGGAAACGCTCTCCGGTGGCGGGGGAGATCCGATCGTTGAACCGCAACGCGCGGACACCCGCCTCGCGCAAGCGCTCGAGCTCGCCGGTCGGGCAGTCTGCGGTGGCGGTGGCCACGCCGACGGCGCGTCCGGCGGTCTGCGCGACCGCGTTTTCCAGTGCCGCGGGGTCGCTGCCGTAGGGCGCGGGCTGCACCAGCATTCCGCGTGCGGTCCCCGTCCGGTCGAGCATGTCGAGGTAGCTCGCCGGCGGCGCGTCCGGGATCGGATAGGTGGACGGACCGGTGGGGAACTGCTCCAGAGGGCCGAAGACGTGGGAGTGGCAGTCCCACGCGCCGGGCGGAAAATCGCGGGCCGGACGGGCGGGCATCCGGGGAGCCGTGGTGGTCTGCGCGGGCACCGGTCAGCCGGCCATCTGGGGACGCGTGGTGAGTTCGGCCGCGGGCAGCTCCACGAGCTGTCCGTCCGCCGGGGACAACGAGGGGCGGCGGCCGTCGGGCAGCGGGATCCGGTGCACGTTCAGCGTCATGGCCACCAGCGTGTAGTAGCCCACCACCGACGAGAGCTCCACGACCCCGACCTCGCCCCAGCGCTGCCAGACCCGCCGGTAGACCTCCTCATCGACGTCACCGGTCTGTTGGAGCATCCGGGCGAACTCGTAGACGTCGTAGGAGTCCTGGTCCTGGAACACCGGCGGCTCACCGGTTCGCAGCGCGTCGACGACCTCCGACGTCAACCCCGCTCGCAAGGCGGCGTCGGCGTGGATCGACCATTCGAGCTGCGCTGTCCAGCGGCGTGCCACCACGAGGATCGCGAGCTCGTTGAGTCGGTCGGGCAGGCTGGTGCCGTACCGCAGGATCTCGCCGAAGCGCTGCCAGCGGTCTGCGAGATCGGGCCGGTGCAGCGCCACGCGCAGCGGCCCGATCAGCCGCGCGCGGGGCCCGTCCACGATCTCGCGGTAGACGCTCTCCTGCTCCGGGGTCATCGCCTCGGGGTCGAACAGTGGGATGCGGGGCACGAAAGGACTCTCCTGTTTCTCGGTCGTTCGGTTCTCAATGCAAAACGGGTTCTCAGGCGGGTTCGTCCGCGGAGAGTTCCGCGGTGATCTCCGCGTCGTGCTGGCCGAGCAGCGGCGGAGCGGTGCCGAACTCGAGCGCTGCGTTGCGGAAGCGCAGCGGGCTGACCACCTGCGGCGCGGAACTCAGGCTCGGGTGGGGAACCTGCCGGACCATCCCGCGATGGCGCACCTGCTCGTCGGCCAGTGCCATCGGCACGGTGTTGATCGGGCCGCAGGGCACGGACCGGGATTCGAGCTCGTGCAGCCAGTGCGCGAGGTCCCCGTTCGCCAGCGTGTCGCGGATGCGCTCCGTGAGAGCCACGACGTTGCGCACGCGGGCCTCGTTGGTGGCGTAGTCGGGATCGGTCGCGAGTCCGGGCATCCCGAGGGCCTCGCAGAAGCGGGCGAACTGGCCGTCGTTGCCGACCGCGACGACGAGATGCCCATCGCGGCAGGGGTAGACGTCCTGCGGCTGGATGTTGGGGTGACGGTTGCCGCGGCGGACCGGGACGTCGCCGGAGATCAGGTGGTTCATCGCCTGGTTGGCGAGCACGCCCACCTGCACGTCCAGCATGGCGAGGTCGATGTGGTCGCCCTCCCCCGTCCGGTCGCGATGGGCGAGCGCGGCCAGGACCCCGGTCGCGGCGTACATACCGGTGAACAGGTCCACCACCGGGACGCCGACCTTCTGCGGGCCTCCTCCGGGCTGGTCGTCGGGTTCGCCGGTGACGCTCATGAGCCCGCCCATGGCCTGGATCATGAAGTCGTAGGCGGCCTGGTCGCGGCGTGGCCCGGTCTGGCCGAACCCGGTGATGGAGCAGTAGATGAGGTCGGGTTTGACCGCGCGCAGGTCCGCATATCCCAGCCCGTACCGTTCGAGGGTGCCGGCCTTGAAGTTCTCCAGCACGATGTCGCTTGTCGCGGCGAGACGGCGCACCAGGTCCCGGCCCTCGTCCGTGGCGATGTCGGCGGTGACCGAGCGCTTGCCCCGGTTGGCGGAGAGGAAATAGCCGGACTCGGTGCCCAGGAACGGCGGTCCCCAGGTGCGGGTGTCATCGCCGGTGCCGGGCCGTTCCACCTTGATCACGTCCGCGCCGAGGTCGGCCAGCACCTGGCCGGCCCACGGGCCGGCCATGATGCGGCTCAGGTCGAGCACCCGCACGTGGGCCAGCGGCCCCGTCACGACGCGTTCCCGGTGACCGCGGTGGAGTCGTCGACGATCTCGGTCGCCCGCATCGAGGGCCGGGCGGAGACCTCGGCGTGCCAGGCGGCGAGGTTGTGCCGCCCGGCACGCCAGTCCAGGACCTGCCAACGGAAGTCCAGGTGTGCCAGGGCGATCGCGATCGACGCCCGGCCGATGTCGAACCGCTCGCCGAGTTCGCCGGCGATGGACTCGAGGTGGTCGAGCGTGGTGGTGACCTTCAGGCCGAAGGCGTCCAGGTAGGGGTCGGTCGCGTCGTGGGAGAGGCCGCGTTCGCGGTGCCAGTTGCGCCACACCAGCAGCAGGTCGAGCAGGCCGTCGCCGAGGGCCTGCAGGGTGCTCGTCCGGAAGTAGGCGTCCTCGTCCTGAGGGTAGAGCGCGATGTCCCCGGCCCGCCGGGCGAGGAACTCGCAGATCACCACTGAGTCGAACAGGGTTCGTCCGTCGTCGAGCAGCAGGGTGGGGATCTTGTTCAGCGGATTGGCGCGCAGCACCTGCGGGTTGGGTTCGGACATCTGCACCGGAGTGCGCACGGTCTCCACGTCGCCCACCTGGCCGGTCTCGTGCAACACGACCATGACCTTGCGGACGAACGGTGACTTCGGGGACCAGAACAGTCGCACCAGCAAGCTCCTAAGCTAATAACACAGCTTTATGTCTTTTAAGGTATGCGAGAACCTTCACCAACGGCAACTCGCGAGGTCAGGCGGTAACCGAGATGTCCAGCCGGACGACGTCACCGCGGTACATGCCGTCGCCGACGAACACGACGACCCCGTCGGCGTCGACGGCCGTGCGCAGCACCCGGGCGATCGGCGAGTTCAACGGAACGTCGAGGTCACTGCTGAGCTCGACGTCGGCCGTCACGATCGTGAGGGTCTGGTGCACCGTGGCCAGGTTCAGGCCCGGCAAATCCTTGAGGGTGCGCAGCGTGGTGTTCGCGGCCAGCTCCTCCTCGGTGATGCGCGCGGCCCATCGCTCCTCGATGTAGGCGTCACCGAGGTAGTACGGGCGCCCGTCCCGCGAGTGGCGGCGACGCCAGTGCCGGTAGGCCGACGCCAGGGTCCCGACGGCGTGCTCGACGTGGGGCGGGTGGGCATCAACCTCGCCGGAGAGGATTTCGACCTCGACTCCCGGCGAGGACAGCAGCAGGCCGTTCCAGTCGGTGGGCACCTCGCACCACAGGTCCTGCTGGGGACGTCGCGTGACGAAGGTGCCCTTGGCGCGGAACCGTTCGATCAGCCCAGCTTCTTCGAGCATGCCGAGCGCTTGGCGCACCGTGGCGGGCGCGACTCCCCATTCCTCGGCCAGCTCCACGACGGTGGGAATGCGCTCTCCCACGACCCAGTGGCCCGACTCGATGCGACGGCGGAAGATCGTGGCCAGCTGGTTGTACCGGGATACGCCCGCGCTGTTGCCGTGGGGGTTGAGCGCCATGTCGAGCATTGTTGCAGCACTTCGCGGTGCAGCGTTGGTCCGCAGGTCCAGGCGCGTCATCGGCGCCCCGGGCGGACGAGCGCGAACATCAGGAGCACACCGAGGCCGAGCACCGCCCCGTAGAGCAGCTGGTTGTAGACCTGCGTGCCGGTCGTGCTGCTGAGCCATCCGGTGACGGCGGGGGTGATGAGGTTGCCGATGCCGGCGAAGGCGGTGATGGTGGCGATGCCACCCGCCGCCGCGGTTCCCGCGAGCAGGGCGGCCGGCATGCTCCAGAACGGCCCCATGGCGCCCATCGTGCCCACTGCGATCAGGGTGAGCACCGCTAGCGCGAGCCAGGTGTGCCGCGCGACCAGCGGCAGCAGGAGCCAGCCCGCCGCGCCGGCGAGGGCGAAGAGCCCGGCGTGGAAGCGCCGTTCCTGGGTGCGGTCGGAGTGGCGGGCGTTGAGGTATTGCACGACGACCGCCGCCACGAACGGAATGGCGCTGACGAGGCCGATCTGCCCGACGGTGAGGTCCCCGGTGCTCTTGAGGATCGTGGGCAGCCAGAGGAACAGGCCGCTCGTGCTGGTCATGATGCCGAAGCCGAGCGCGGCCAGTCCCCAGAACCGGCCGCTGCGCAGCGCCGCGGCGTAGGAGTGCGGAACCTTATCGCCGGTAGGCCGATCACGCGCCACGTCCTCAGCCACCAGACGGCGATCCTCGGGGCTCAACCAGCGCGCCGAGTCCGGGCGGTCGCTGAGCACAAAGAACACCACAACACCCAGCACGCAGGCGGGCAGGCCCTCCACCAGGAAAAGCCACTGCCAGCCTTCCATCCCCCACAGCCCGTCGAAGCCGTGCATGATGCCGCCGGACAGCGGGCCGCCGACGATCCCGGAGATGGGCATGGCGGACAGGAAGATCGCCATGACGCTGGCCCGTCGCGCGGACGGGATCCAGTACGACAGGTAGAGCAACACCCCGGGGAAGAAGCCCGCCTCGAACACCCCGAGGAGGAACCGCAGCACGTAGAAGTGCGTCGGCGCCACCATGAACGCGGCGGCCGCGGACACCAGACCCCAGGGGATCATGATCCGCAGGAACGTCTTGCGGGCCCCGATCTTGTGCAGCATGAGGTTGCTGGGCACCTCGAACGCAACGTAGCCCAGGTAGAACAGGGACGCGCCGAGCCCGAAGACGGCGTCGGAGAACCCGAGCTGCTCGGCGAACTCCAGCTTGGCGAACCCGATGTTCGATCGGTCGACGAAGGCGACCACGTAGGACACCACGAGCAGCGGCAGGATCCGCCACTTGATCGTCCGGTAGATCGCATCGCGCCGTTGATCCCCGGCCACCTGAGCCAGGGGCGCTGATGTGTCCATAGCCACCGGACACCTCCTCATCGTTGAGTTGCACGACGGCGCCGACTCGCGCCGTCCAGCGCTGGCGAGGAAAGCTAAACCGCCTACCTTCTAAAAGTCAATGACCTAGTTTTTTGCTTATTCATGCTTACGGGATTTACAGTCCAGACCGTGCCGATCACCTACACGCAACTGAAGGACGTCACCGCGCGGATGTACCTGCGCTCACTGCGCGCCGTGCCCGCTGACGCGAAGAAAGCACTGGCCGGGGCGCGAGCGCGGGAAACGAACCCGGTCGCGCGCAACACCCTCGACCTCATGGTGGCCAACGCACGGGCGGCCGAGGAACGGCAGCACTTCCTCTGCAGCGACTCGGGTGTGCCCACCTACATCGTCCGCATCGGAACGCGGGTGAACTTCGACGGCGACGTGAAACGGGCCATCCGCGACGGATTCGCCGAGGTGGTGTCCACATCGGACCCACCGCTGCTCAAGCACGTCACCCATCCCTTGACCAACGAGCGCAGCCACGCGGGCAAGGACATGCCGCTGGTGACCTTCGACCTGATCGACCGCGCCGACCACGTGGAGATCATCTGCTCGCCCAAGGCGCTGGGCTCCGGCCGGTGGGCCGCGCTGGAAATCTTCACCTTCCCCTCGCTCGCCGAAATCGAGGAGTACATACTGCAGGTCGTGCTCACGGCGGGTTCCCAGGCCTGCCCGCCTGTCGTGGTCGGGGTCGGCATCGGCGGCACGTTCGACTACGCCGCGAAGCTGGCCAAGGAGTCGGTCGTGCGCCCGATGGGACAGCACCACCCCGACCCGGTCGTCGCCGCCATGGGGGAACGGCTGCTGGAGGCGGTCAACAAGACCGGCTTCGGGCCGATGGGCACCGGCGGCGCCACCACCGCGATGGCGGTCCACGTCGACTACGCCGCCGGGCACGGTTTCACCCCCGTCGCCGTGTGCTTCAACTGCTGGATCGACCGTCGCACGCGGGTGCGGATCGACAACGACGGCACCGTCACCGAACTGGAGTGAGACCGATGGTCCAGACACGAGAGATCGAACTGCCCGCCGGCGAGGACGTGGTGCGCGACCTGCGCGCCGGCGACCTGGTGCACCTCACCGGCGAGATCGTCATCTCCGCCGGCCTGCCCACCTACCGACGCCTGCTCGCCGAGATGCGCCAGGGAATCGAGCCACCCCTGGACCTTCGCGGCCGGGCGCTGTTCCACGTCGGCAGCCTCGGCGAGGAGATCAACGGCGAATACCACCTCCTCTACCTCAACCCCACGACGAGCACGCGGTTCGATCCTGAGATGCCGGACCTCATCCGCGGGCTCGGCATCCGCTTCGCCGGCGGCAAGGGCGGGCTCGGGGAGGAATCGGTGCGGGCGATGCAGAAGACCGGGTGCGTGTACCTGGGCTTCCTCGGCGGTGGCTGCACGCTGCTGTCGGACGCGATCCGGCGAGTCACCGGGGTGCACTGGACCGAGATGGTGGAGCACTACCGCCTGGTCCAGGTCGAGGTGGACCGGCTCGGGCCGCTGACCGTGGGGATCGACGCGCACAGCCGCAGCATCTACCGCGAACTGCGTGACGACGCCCAGGCACGGCTACCGGAGATCCTGGCGGAACTGTCCAGCCGGCGCGGCGACTGAGGTCCCGGCGATCACCGCGTCCCGGTCGCCCAGCTGCCCACGCCGCGCGGGATTTCCGCGCGGCGCAGTTGCGTCATCGCGCGTCTGCTGCTTTCGGGGTGACGGATAGGTCGGTTGCTTCGTCCAGGGCTCGCGGACACCCAGAACGCGGCCCGCCAACCCCAGGACAGGAAATGCTCGGGAGAGAGGAACGAGGACAGTCCGAGCAGGACGATGGTCGCGACGAGGTTGCCCAGCGGGAGTCCCGCCTGCGGGAAGCTGGACCAGAAGGCGCGGCTGCGATCCGGGCTGTGCTCGCCCACCAGCAGCACCGCGCCGCCCCACTCACCGCCGAGCGCGAAGCCCTGTACGAACCGCAAAGCCACCAGGATCGCCGGGGCCCAGTAACCGATCGCCGCGCTTCATTAAGGAGGCCCGGATCGCGCCCCCAGCATTCACGCCGTAGTACGCCCGCAGCTCCCCTCCCGGAGCTGCACTTCTCTGAGCAGGATCGGGAGCAAGCGGGCAGCAGTGCTTTGCGATAAACGGCTGCGGCCCGGTCGAGGCGGCCTGCGCCAAGGCCCTGGAGGTTGACGTGGTGTCGGTATCCAAGATCACCTCGATGCTGGAGAAGGCCATCGAGACCACCCCGACGCTCAGCCCGCGCCAGGCCGCCGGAGGCCCGACCCGGTTCGCCCGTGACCCGTCGGAGTTCTCCAACCGGCGGCTGATCGTGCTGCGCAGCGGCCAGGCCCCCGATCTCCCCGGCGTCGCCGGGGGCTGTGAACGGGGCGCCCTCCAAACCCGCCGCCTTTACCTTGGCCGCCAGCTGGTGGGCACACCCCCGCGCGGCCGCAAGGACCTCTCCCTCGGGCAGCCCTTCCCGCGAGGCTTGATGCCATGTGAGGGCGACCTGGTCCACCACCAAATCAAACGCCACCCGCTCCGGTGGCTTCACACCCACAAACACCGGAGCGAACAGCGGACTCACCAACCGCGCAGCGGTGTACTGCAACCTCGCCACCTCGAGCTGCGGCCAGCCTTCCACCTCGGCGAACCTCTCCCAGTCCACCGGCAACAACCCTCCTCAAGGTCGAGCTGAGTCCGTTCGCAGAGCTTCTGCGTAGATGGCCAGTTCGTCGGACATGCTGGCCGGTTCGTGGAAGCCGTCGGTAGCGCAGATAGCGGACCAATTCTCACAAATGGAATCAACGTCCGGTGCGCGGCCGAGTGCCCGGCCACGCGACTCCCCGACAAAGATCCGTGCGAAGCGCCCGCCACCTGCCGAGAACGCCTGTCCGGTCGACGGGCAGGCACTGCTGCTGAGCCAGACCACTAGTGGCGACACGTCCTCAGGGTTCATGCGCGCGAAGAGGTCCCCAAGGACGCCGGATGCGCTGGTGCGGCCACCCGAGGTGTCGTTGCTCATCGGAGTCGATGCCAGAGGCGCCACGGCGTTCGCTCGGATGCCCAGGGCGGCTCCTTCCACCGCCAGCATCCGGGTCAGACCAAGCACCCCGGCCTTGGAAGCGCCGTAGTTGGCGTGCCCGTTGTTCCCGAACACGCCCGAGGCGGAGGTGGTCAGCACGATTCGTCCGTCCCCGTGGTCCGCCAAATGTCTCCACGCCGGGCGGATTACGGTGAACGCACCGGTCAGGTTGACGTCGACGACCGCATGCCAGGCCTCCTCGGTGATTTCGGGCACTGGTGCGTCAAGCAGAATCCCTGCGTTGATGACGACGGTGTCGAGCCCACCGAACGAGCTGATCGCGTGCTTGACAAGTGCCTCCCCGTCGGACCATGAGGTGACAGAGCCGGTGAACGCTGTCGCCGTGCCGCCTTCCGCGCGAACCTCGGCAGCAACCGTCTCCGCGCGTGGAGTGCCGTCAGTGCCGATAACCCGGTCGCTGACAACGACCTTTGCCCCGGCACGGCCCAGAGCAAAGGCATGGCTTCGTCCCAGGCCACTACCGGCTCCCGTCACCACGACGGTCCGCCCTTCGACCCATCCCGACATTTCTGCTCCCCTGTTCGCAGCGTTCATCCGGCGGCGACCGTGCCCGTCTCGGGCTCCACGGCTCCACCTGTGGTGGACGTCGGGTCGTCCGAGGCCGCGCGGTTCTCCGTCAGAACCAAGATGCTGGCTCCGGTCAGTACTGCCGCGACCACCACGAGCAAAGCGACGGGTACGTAGGAACCGAACTCGGAGTAGAGGGCGGTCGCGGTGATCGGGGTAAAGCCGCCACCGATCATCGAGCCCAGCTGATAGCCCAGGGACACACCGGAATAGCGAACCTGAAGCGGGAACAGCTCGTGCATGAAGCTAGGGAGCGGCCCCTGCATCGCGGCGATCAGGACCTGTGCGACGACGATCCCCAGCGCGACGAGCAGCATGTTCTTCGTGTTGATGAGCAGAAATCCTGGGAAGACCCATTGGTAGTCAGGGGCGCGGTGTCCCGAAGGACCCGGTTCCCCATCCCCCTTTCAATCCGTACGTGCGGTTTTCCCGCATACGGCTTACCGAT
>NZ_JBSFLZ010000170.1:0-12807 GCF_053599315.1 Saccharopolyspora sp. NPDC000995 | reverse complement strand
GTCATACAGGCCCTCGAAGGGCGACCACCACAGGCCGTCACCCCGGCTTCCGCCTAGTTCCTACCACAAGCCCCATCCAAGGGCTCGCACGGAAGCGGGTGCACTAGTGACCACCGCTGCCAGCTCGCCACCCACCGCGGTGCCCAAGGGGCGCATCGTCGCGGCGAGCTTCATCGGCACCGCCATCGAGTTCTACGACTTCTACATCTATGGCACTGCGGCGGCGCTGGTGTTTGGCCACCTGTTCTTCCCGACGTTCTCGCCGCTGGCGGGCACGCTCGCGGCGTTCGCCACCTTCGGCGTTGGGTTCATCGCCAGGCCGGTCGGGGCCGTGGTGTTCGGCCACTTCGGCGACCGCATCGGTCGCAAGACGATGCTGATCGCCTCGCTGCTGCTGATGGGGGCCGGCACCGTGGCGATCGGTCTCCTACCGACGTTCGAGACGATCGGCGTTGCGGCGCCTATCCTGTTGGTGACCTGCCGTTTCCTGCAGGGTTTCGGGCTAGGTGGCGAGTGGGGCGGCGCGGTGCTGCTGGCCACCGAGTACGCGCCGGAGGGCAAGCGCGGGCTGTGGTCGAGCTTCCCGCAGGTCGGTCCGGCGGTCGGCTTCGTCATCGCCGGTTCCGCGTTCCTCGTGCTCGGCGGCACCATGTCGCAGGAGTCGTTCGACTCGTGGGGCTGGCGGGTGCCGTTCCTGGCCAGCGCGCTGCTGATCATCATCGGCTACTACATCCGCATGAAGATCGCGGAGACGCCGGTGTTCGAGAAGGCCATGCGGGAGCAGGAGAAGGCCAAGGCGCCGATCGTCGAGGTCTTCAAGCGCCAGCCCAAGACCCTGCTGCTGGCGACATGCTCGTTCATCCTCGCGCACACGCTGTTCTACACGATCACCACGTTCTCGCTGTCCTACGGCACCGAGGTGCTGCACCTGAGCAAGAACATGCTGCTGATCTGCGCGATGATCGCGGCCGCGGTGATGGGCATTGCCACCCCGGTCCTGGCGATGTACTCGGACCGGGTCGGTCGACGCCGGGTCTGCCTGGGTGCCGCGATCCTGGCGATCGTGTGGGCGTTCCCGTTGTTCGCCCTGATCAACACCAGGCAGCCGGTGCTGATCGCCATCGGCATGTCGGTGGGCATGATCGCGTTCGCGGCCCTGTTCGCGCCGATGGGCGCATTCCTGCCGGAGCTGTTCGCGACCCGCTACCGCTACACAGGCTCGTCGGTTGCCTACAACGCCAGCAGCATCGTCGGCGGCGGGCTGAGCCCGGTCCTGGCCACCCAGTTGATCGCCTGGACCGGCTCGTCGCTGCCGATCTCGGCTTACGTGGCACTGATCGCCGTGATCTGTGCGGTGTGCGTTTGGTTCATGCGCGAGACCCGCGATGCCGACCTGACCGTCGAACCGACCGAGAGGTAGCGGGGGCGGGAGTGGTCGCTGGCCACTCCCGCCCCCGCTCAGCGGTGCTCGGGGTTCTCGAAGTGGGGGCGGCAGCCCGCGTCCCACTCCGTGCGCTGGTTGCCGTAGGCGGGGATGCCGCCCGCCCGGTCGAGCATCGCCGCCACGTGCATGAGGTTGAAGGTCATGAACGTGGTGTTGCGGTTGGTGAAGTCGTTCTCCCGACCACCGGAATCGGGGTCCAAATAGGACGGGCCGGGCCCGATCGAGCCGATCCATCCGGCGTCGGCCTGCGGCGGGATGGTGTAGCCGAGGTGCTGGAGGCTGTAGAGGACGTTCATCGCGCAGTGCTTGACGCCGTCTTCGTTGCCGGTGATCAGGCAACCGCCGACGCGTCCGTAATAGGCGTACTGGCCGGCGTCGTTGAGCAGCGACGAGCAGCCGTAGAGCCGTTCGATGATGTGTTTCATCACTGAACTGTTGTCCCCGAGCCAGATCGGCCCGGCCAGCACCAGGATGTTCGCGGCCAGGACCCGCTGGTACAGCAGCGGCCATTCGTCGGTGGCCCAGCCGTGCTCGGTCATGTCCGGCCAGACACCTACGGCGATGTCGTGGTCGACGGCGCGGATGCTGTCGACCACGACGCCGCTGCTGCGCATGATTCCCGCGCTGAGTTCGAGCAGGCCTTCGGTGTTGCTGCGCTCCGGCGAGCGCTTGAGCGTGCAGTTGATGAATAGCGCGCGAAGGTTGTCGAAAACTGGTTCGGCCGCCTCGGTCATCGCCCTCGCCCCCCCGGCAACGTCTGCGAGCGGTCAGTGCAGCACCGGGCGCCGCACCGGGCAACTCGCAGGACGCGGGGGAGCCGGCCGAGCGAGGAATGTTGATGCAGGTGACATCGATGACGAGCAGTGTCTCGCGGAGGGGGAAGCAGTGGGCGAGAGGCGTCGCGGTGTGCAGGATGCGGACATCCGCCTCGGCGCGGCGATCCGCTCCCGGCGCAAGGCACTCGGGCGCACGCTGGTCCAGGTCGCCGCGGACACCTGGCTCTCGCATCCGTTCCTGAGACAGACCGAGCGCGGGCGGGCACGCCCCTCGATGCGCTCGCTGTTCCTGATCGCCGAATCGCTGCACACGACGTAGCAGGCATTGCTGGCTGAGGCCGCGCCGTCGGCCGGAGGCGTCCGGTTGGAGCAGGGTGCGAACCAGGTGGTGGACTCGGTGCGGCTGCTCGACCACTACGAGGCGGGCGCTGGCGTGACCGAAATGGTTGTCAGCACCGAGAAGTTCGAGGACTACTTCAGCCACGCCCGCCCGAGTTTGTCTACGTAATCTCCGGGACGATCGAGGTGGAATTCCTGGAGGAATCGGAGAACCGGTCCGTGCACGAGCTCGGCCCGCGCGACAGCATCGCCTACCGCGGCCACGCCAAGCACCGCCACCGCCTAGCCCAGACCCGGCCTTGGTGCTGATCGTCCACTCCGGACCGCTGGCCTGACCCGACTACCGGGGCTCACGCGGTGATGCGGAAGCCCCGGCAGTCGTCGGCGGCGACTTCCCGGGCAGTGCTCGCGGTAAGTCCCACCGCCGATGTAGGGCATGAAACCCTCGGTTTGCCCGGCAGGTTCGCGCCCATGTACCAGGACGCCGCACGCGGGTGCAGCGTTTCTGCGGCGACCTCGTTCAAGTGCTCGCCCCATTGCCGTTCGGTGCCGGCTTCGCTGCGCGCGCGGCGCAGGTCGAAGCGGTCGGCCTTGTGCCGGGCGTAAGGCAGGATCTCCGCCTGCGACGGCAACGCTCGGTCCACTGCCATTCCTGTTGCAGCTCTTCGGAGAACGAGTAGCCGCGCGCCGGGTTACCGGTTCCAGTAAAGGTGCCGCCGACATCGGTGCCGCGTTCGTCGCGTCCGAATCCCTTGTCCGGCAGTGTCTTGAACATGTACATGTCGGCGAATCCGGCACCAATGATGATCGCGTCGTACTGCGGGCTGTCCCCGTTCATCCGGCTGCGCACTTCCTCGGTCCGAACCGGCTGGTCTTCTTACTTGGTCGGGCGGCTTTTCGGCTAACTGATCGATCGCTAAGTCGAGCTTGCAGAGCCGAACCCGGCAAAAGCAAGACCGGGAACCGGGGTCCGAGTAAGTTGCGGTCATGGTCTTGTCAGGATTGCGCTGGTGGGCGTCAAGGTGGCGGAAACTTCGCGGACAGCGGCTTCCGGAGGCGCGTGATGGCCGGACGGTGCGGTCGGAATCGCAGGTCCTGCCAGGAGGTTTCGGATATCCGCTCGGGTTCGCCAGCGGATTCGTGGTCGTCACGGCGTGCATCGCGGTGGACGAGACGGCCCGCCCCGCGGCCGCCGTGGTGCTGCTGGCGATCCTCGTCGCCATCGTCTCGGCGCTCACGACGGTGCCCGCGGCCACCGCGACCGCAGCGATGTGCTGGGCCCTCTTCGCCACCTTCTCGATCGGCGTGCGCGGTGACCTCACCGTCGACCGCTCGACCGCCGTCGGACTCGGCATTCTTCTGCTCGCCGCCGTGGTCGGGCTGATCGCGGGCGCTGTGTCGCGCGCGAGACGACGTCACTCGGCTGCGCAGTCCACGCCGTTCGTTCCGGCACCGCGCCAGCCGTCGGTGTGGGACCGGCTCAGCCACTAGCCGCGCAGGTCACTTCCGGGTCTTCGGGGCGTTCTCGGCGGTCTTGCCCGGGTCGCGTTCGACGACCGGGGCGAGGATCTCGTCCATGCGCCGCAACAGCTGGGCCTCCAGCTTCACCCCGGAGGCCGCGATGTTCTCGGTGATCTGCTCGGGCCGGGAGGCGCCGATGATGGCTGCCGAGACGTTCGGGTTCTGCAGCACCCAGGCCACCGCCAGCTGCGCCAGCGACAGCCCCGCCTCGTCGGCCAGCGGCTTGAGCAGCTGCACCCGTTCCAACACCTCATCGCGGAGGAAGCGGGACACGAACCTCGCCCCGCCGTTCTCGTCGGTGGCGCGGGAACCCGCGGGCGGGGCGGCCCCGGGCAGATACTTGCCGGTGAGCACGCCCTGCGCGACGGGGGACCAGACGATCTGGCCGATGCCCAGCTCCGCCGAGGTCGGCACCACCTCGTCTTCGATCACCCGCCACAGCGCCGAGTACTGCGGCTGGCTGGCTACCAGCGGTACGTGCAGCTCCCGGGCAAGCGCGTGCCCAGCGCGGATCTGCTCTGCGGTCCACTCCGACACCCCGATGTAGAACGCCTTTCCGCTGCGGACCACGTCGGCGAAGGCCTCCATGGTCTCCTCCAGCGGTGTTTCCGGGTCGAAGCGGTGCGCCTGGTAGAGGTCGACGTAGTCGGTCTGCAGCCGCCGCAACGAGGCGTCGATGGACTCCATGATGTGCTTGCGGCTGAGACCACGGTCGTTGCGGCCCAGCCCGGTGGGGAAGTAGACCTTGGTGAAGATCTCCAGGCCTGCGCGGCGCTCGCCCCGCAGCGCGCGGCCCAGGACGACCTCGGCGCGGCCCTCGGCGTAGACGTCGGCGGTGTCGAAGGTGGTGATCCCGGCTTCCAGCGCCGCGCGGATGCACGCGGTCGCGGCATCCTCCTCGACTTGAGATCCGTGGGTGATCCAGTTTCCGTAGGCGAGTTCGCTGATGACCAGGCCGCTGCGGCCGAGATGGCGGAATTCCATGACTCCCCTCCGAACGCGGACGGAGCCGAACTTACCTGCTCGCGCCGGCGCGGGCGACGTGCGTCGCGGAGGCACCGATCGCGGCGAGCACCAAAATTTTCCTTGCGCAACCGGCGAGTAACGAGCAATGTCTCCGTCGCACGCACCGGACGGGGCACGACCCCGGGCGGCGTGCGGCCTGGCGGGACAACGGGGTCTTGCCAGGCGTCGGGTTTCGGGCAGGCGCGGTGGCGCCCGGCTCAGCAAGATCGAAGGGTTCCAAGTGCGCCACGAACGGCAGCAACGACCACCTCGCGTTGCCCACAAGACCTCAGTCTTGGGGCGGGCCGGAACGACGCGCCTGCTGCTGAAGGCGGCATGGCTGGAACTCCACGCGGTGCTCCAGCGCTGATGCCGGGTGCGGAGGCGTCGCCGCCCCCGCACCGTCAGGCGTCCTTGGTGACCATGCGCGCGATGGTGGCGGACAGGCCGATTAGCAGGTAGCACCCCGCGCGGAACAGGCCGGTGACCAGCGTGTCGCCGCTCATCGGATCGCGCAGCACGTCCATAACCGCCGACCAGTCCGTGGTGATCAGCACCGGCTGCAACCAGTCCAGGGCCGGGATCGTGCCGAGCACCCCGAACCCGATCAGGCCGCCCATGGTGGCGGCCATGACCACCAGCGGGTGCTCGGTGAGCGACGAGATCGCCAGCGCGACCGCCCCCACGGCTGCCATCTGCACCGCGGACCACCCGGCGGCCAACGCCACCCGGCCCAGCGCCGAACCGATCGGCAGCGTGGTGCCCGAGAGCGTCACCATGCCGTCGCCGCCGACGATGACGAGCCCGGTCAGGACACCGCTGACGGCGACCACGGTCACCGCGAGCGCCGCCAGCACCAGCACGCCGAAGGCCTTGATGCCGACCAGCCGCACCCTGCCCACGGGCGCGAGCAGTAGGCCGCGCAGCGTGCCTTGCGAAGCCTCGCCGGCCAGCGCGTCCGCCGCGACCATCGCCACCACAAGCGGCAGCAGCAACGACTGCGCGAGCACGAGGGCCGCGACCGGCAGCACCAGCCCGTTCCCGGCCACGGCGGCAAGGATCGAACCGCTGCCGCGGCTACTGGGTCCGCCGGTGACGGCGATCGCGGTGCCGAGCAGCACCGGAAGGCCTGCGAGCAGCAGGAGCGCCAGCAGGTTGCGCGGCCGGCGAAGCACCCATCGCAGCTCGGCGACCATCACTCGGCCCAGGGGGGCCGATGTCCGCGCTGTTGTCGTGACTGCCGCTGTCGCCGTCACAGTTCCTCCTCGGTCAACCGGGCGAAGAGGTCCTCCAACCCGGTCCGGGCCCGGCGCGCTTCCCGCACCGGCACCCCAGCGTGCACGAGCATCGCTACTACCTCGGATGAGTCCACATCGGACAACTCGACACGGACTGCTCCGCTGTCCTCCCGCGCCGCCACGCCCTTGTCGTGCAGCGTCGCCACGGCTGCGGAAACGTCCGATGTGGACACGACGAGGTGCGGTGCGCCGGACTCCAGCATGGCAGCCAGCTCGCCCTGCGCGACCAGCGAACCCCGGTGCAGTACCGCGGCGTGCGTGCAGGTCGCCTCGATCTCGGCGAGTAGGTGCGAGGACACCAGCACGGTCGTACCCGCCTCGTGCAGTTCCGCGATGATCCGGCGGATCTCGCGGGTGCCGGCCGGGTCCAGGCCGTTGGTGGGCTCGTCGAGCACCACCAGCTCGCGCCGCACCAGCAGGGCTGCAGCCAGGCCCAACCGCTGCTTCATGCCAAGCGAGTAGCCCCGGTACCGCCGACCGGCGGCAGAATCCAACCCGACGCGTTCCAGCGCCTGCTCGACCACTCCGCGGATCTCGGGACCGTGCAGCCCCGGTTCCATCGCCGCGCACCGGAGCAGGTTTTCCCGACCGGACAGGAACGGGTGGAAGCCGGGCCCTTCGACCAGCGCGCCGACCCGTGGCAGAACTCGGCCACTGTGCTCCGGCAACCGGTGGCCCAGCAGCTCGACCTCGCCCGAAGTGGGGGCGGTGAGGCCGAGCAACATCCGGATCGTGGTCGTCTTGCCCGAGCCGTTGGGGCCGAGCACGCCGACCACCCCGCCGCGCGGCACCGCCAGGTCGACGCCCGCCACTGCGACGGTCTTGCCGTATGTCTTGCGTAGGCCCACGGTCCGCGCGGCGAGATCTCCCGCGGTGGGGGCGGCCGCAGCCGCCCCCACCGCTTCGACTGCGTTCGTCATCACGCCTCGCCGAGCGCGGCGGTGAGAACCTGCTCCGGCACCGCGCCGACCGCGACGCGACCATCGGAGGTCAGCAGGGCGTTGCCTGCCGCGGTCCCGATGATCCAGCCGTTGCCCCACGGCCCGCTGATCGGCTTGCCGACCCGCTCGGCGATCTGGCGCAGGTCCTGGCGGCCTTGCTTCTCCTGCTGTGGTAGCTGAGTCACCAGGACCGAGTCCCAGCCGTCGCCGACGACCTTTTGCGCGCCCTGCGGATGGGCGGGGCGCTGCTGGGGCGAGTGCCCAGCCTTGGCGTCCTCCACCTTCGCGCCCGCCGGTGGGGTGAACTGGAACAGGGACGGATCCGGCGCGCTCATGTCCACGCTGCTGAATCCGACCTGCAGCGCCGGGTCGTTCGAGCCGTTGGTGAGCACCGAGAGCTCCAGCGGAACGCGCTTCTGCGCGTCCACCGCGACCCGCACCTCGCGCAGCAACGTGCGCTCGGTCGGCTTCGGCGTCAGGACCAGCTCGTAGGCGTCGCGACCGGCGACGCTGGCCGTGCCGTCCACCTTGACGTCGCTGGTCTGGCGGAGCTTGTCGATGATCTCACGCGCCGTCGCAGCGGGGTCGGCTGGTGCCGCGTGCTCTGCCGCTTCCGGCGCGTGCTCGGGGGAGCGGACGACCTTCTGCTCGGCAGAGTCCCACTTCCACACCGTCGAGCCGTCGTCGACGACGGTCAGCTCGCCGTTGCGCGAGGGAATCGAAACGCGGTGGCGGCCTTGGCCGTCGGCCCATACCTGGAACTGGCTGGTTCCGTTGGCGAGCATCTCGGAGGCCTGCCCCGCGCCGGGGATCGCAGGTAGTCCGAGCGCGTTGTCCACCTCCACGGTGCCGGTCAGCGCCGGTGGCTGAGCCCGCATCACCGACTCCACCAGTTGCTCCGGTGCCACCGCGGGCAGTGCCGGGGCCGCACCCGCCCCGGCGGGCAGCGTCAGCATGGTCAGGCCCAGGACGCCCGCCGCGGCACCGGCGGTCGCAGCGTAAGCGACGTGCTTGCGTTTCATCAGATCCTCCTGTCGGGTCCTGTGACCAAGGGTGTCTGAAGGCAGCTGAGATAACGCTGAGAGCGGCCCGCAGGCTGAGAATCGGCTCAGGCTGGTGCTTCGCGAACGGACCTGAGATAGTTCATGCATTGATCAGTTGGCGACGGGGGGTGTGATGGCGGCGGACGAGCTGGACTTCTGGTCCTTCGTCGAGCTGGCGAACAACAGGTTGGCGACGGAGTACGGCTTCCGGCACCAGTTGGCCACCGAGGTGCTGCTGACGCTCAACCGGGCGTCCAACATCGTCACTTACGACCTGGAGGCGGCGGTTCACCGGCCACGCGGCCGGTCCTGGTCGGGCTTCCGGCTGCTGTTCGTCACCTGGCTGGCTGGCCCGCTGGAGGCAAAGAAGGCGGCCGAGCTGACCGGGATGAGCCGGGCCGCGGTGTCGAACCTGACCAAGACGCTGGTCGCCGACGGGCTGCTGGACAGGGCGCCGGGCGAGCGCGACGGCCGTTCGGTGCTGCTGTCGCTGACCGAAGCCGGGCAGCAGGAGATGGTCGAGGTGTTCCGGGCGCACAACGAGCGGGAGCACGAGTGGACCAGCGTGCTCACGGAGACCGAGCAGCGCATTCTGACCATGCTGCTGGACAAGCTGATCACCAACCGCGACCAGTTCGACATCCGCGGCCGGAACTGATCCGTCCGGCTGTTGCGCGCTCGGGCAAGTAATAAATATATTAACTAAATGACCGTCGGGGCGATGATGCCCTGGACCGTTGCGAGGAGGCGGGGTCAATGGCGTACTACCGACAGGTCGGCGAGGTGCCGCCGAAGCGGCACACCCAGCACCGCAGGCCGGACGGCGGCCTGTACTACGAGGAGCTGATGGGGGAGGAGGGCTTCTCTAGCGACTCGTCGCTGCTGTACCACCGAAACCTCCCGTCGGCGCTGGTGGACTCGGCGGTCTGGGAGCTGCCGGACCTGGACACCGAGCCGAACCACCCGCTGCGGCCGCGACACCTGAAGCTGCACGACCTCTTCGGCGGCCAGGAGTGGAAGCGCCACGACGTCGTCACCGGCCGCCGGCTGGTCCTGGGCAACGCCGACGTGCGCATCTCCTACGTGGTCGCGGGCGAGGTTTCCCCGCTGTACCGCAACGGGATCGGCGACGAGTGCGTGTACGTCGAATCCGGCGAGGGCATCGTGGAGACGGTGTTCGGCGCGCTGCCGTTCCGGCAGGGCGACTATGTGATCCTGCCCAGGGCGACCACGCACCGCTGGCTGCCGCAGGGCGACGAACCGGTACGGGCGTACTGCATCGAGGCCAACTCGCACATCACGTCGCCGCGCCGGTACCTGTCGAAGTTCGGCCAGCTGCTGGAGCACTCGCCGTACTGCGAGCGCGACCTCCATGGCCCCACCGAACCGGTCCTGGCCGACGGCACCGACGTCGAGGTGCTGGTCAAGCACCGCGGCAGCAGCGGCATCGTCGGCACCCGGTTCGTGTACCCGGAGCACCCGTTCGACGTGGTCGGCTGGGACGGTTGCCTGTACCCGTATACCTTCAACGTGTCCGACTTCGAGCCCATCACCGGCCGCGTGCACCAGCCGCCGCCCGTGCACCAGGTCTTCGAGGGCGACAACTTCGTGGTGTGCAACTTCGTGCCGCGCAAGGTCGACTACCACCCACTGTCCATCCCGGTGCCTTACTACCACTCCAACGTGGACTCCGATGAGGTGATGTTCTACTGCGGCGGGGACTACGAGGCGCGCAAGGGCTCCGGAATCGGCCAGGGCTCGATCTCCCTGCACCCGGGTGGGCACTCGCACGGGCCGCAGCCCGGGGCGTACGAGCGCAGCATCGGGGTGGAGTTCTTCGACGAGCTGGCGGTCATGGTCGACACGTTCCGCCCTCTGGAGCTCGGCGAGGGAGGTCGGGCGGCCGAAGATCCCGGCTACGCCTGGACCTGGGCGGGACGGGGGCCGAAACAGTGAGCGTGCCCGATTTCGCGAAGTCGTTGTGCGATGACGCCGCGGTGTTCCCGCCCGGCCTTACGCCGCTACCCGAAGCCGTAGCCGCGCACGCCAGGTACGCGGCTTCGCCCTACGCGGAGCTGGTCGGGCCGCTGGTCCTCGCGGCACCGGCGCTCGCGGAGCTCGGCGGATTGCTCGAACCCGGCGAGCGGCTCGACCTCTCGGTCTCCGCGCCGAATGGACCGCGGCAGCTCCCGGCCGTGTTCGCGGCGGCCGAATCGCTGCCGGTGCGCCTGCGGGCGCTTGAGGTCGCGGTGCCCGCCGGGCAGGCTCCCGCGGAGTTCTTCGCCGAGCTCGACCGGGCCTGCGCGGCGGCCGACGACGTGGCCATCTTCGTCGAGGTGCCCCGGGACGAACGGCGCCCGGAGGTCATCGCTAACTGCGCGTCGACCCTCTACCAGGCAAAGTTCCGCACCGGCGGGGTGAAGGCCGAACTGTACCCGGACGAGGCCGAACTGGCCGCCGCGATCCGGGCGGTCGTCGACGCGGGGGTGCCGTTCAAGGCGACCGCCGGACTGCACCACGCGATCCGCAACACCGACCCGAACACCGGCTTCGAGCAGCACGGCTACCTGAACCTGCTGCTGGCCACCGATGCGGCGGTGGACTTCGCCGACGAAACCGAGATCGCTGCCGTCCTCGCCGAACGGGACGAGCGCAAGATCGCAGAACGGGTCTCGAACCTCGACAGCGCGCGGGTCGCGGCCGCCCGCGAGCGGTTCCTGTCCTTCGGCACGTGCAGCATCATCGAGCCACTTACCGAGATGATCGACCTCGGCCTGGTGTCGGCCCAGGTCCTCAGCGGCGGAGAAGGAGTCGCTTCTTGACGTCCTCAACGCCAGCCGGGACGGAACTTGCCCGGTCTCCCGATAAAGGAGGTTTATGGTGCTAGCTTGGTTCTCGCTCAGCACAATGATCAGCATAGCCGGTCGAGGCGAAACCGGACGAAGGAGATCGGTTCCTCGGCCGCCTGCGGGCAGGGGCATCCGCCGATTGGAGATCAGGTGACGATGATCGACATTCCGGACGGTTCGTGGTTCGGGCTCGACAACCTTCCCTACGGCGTGTTCTCCACGCCCGGCACCGACCCGCGCGTCGGCGTCCGCGTCGGGGAGTCCGTTGTGGACTTGGCAGCGGCGCTGGGCGGCGAGGTCTTCGCCCAGCCGACGCTGAACGCGTTCATGGCGCAGGGGCACGCCAGGTGGGTGCAGGTGCGTCAGCAGATCACCGAACTGGTGTCGGGCGATGTGCCGGATGCGGCGGTGCACCCCGTCGCCGAGGTGACCATGCACCTGCCCATCGAGGTCGCCGACTACGTCGACTTCTACGCCTCCGAGCACCACGCGTCGAACCTGGGCCGGCTGTTCCGGCCGAACTCCGAACCGCTGATGCCGAACTGGAAGCACCTGCCGGTCGGCTACCACGGGCGTAGTGGAACGGTCGTGGTGTCGGGCACCGACGTCGTCCGCCCCAGCGGCCAGCGCAAGGCGCCGGACGAGGACGTGCCGACGTTCGGCCCGTGCCGCCGCCTGGATATAGAGGCCGAGCTCGGTTTCATCGTCGGCACCGGCTCCGAGCTGGGCACCGCGGTCCCCACCGAGGACTTCGCCACCCGGGTGTTCGGCGCGGTGCTGGTCAACGACTGGTCGGCGCGCGACATCCAGGCGTGGGAGTACGTGCCGCTGGGCCCGTTCCTGGGCAAGAGCTTCGCCACGTCGATCTCTGCATGGGTGGTGCCGTTGCTCGCGCTGGAAGCCGCACGCGTCCTGATACCGGCCCAGGACCCGAAGCCCCTGCCTTACCTGCGGGAAGCCGAACCGTGGGGCCTGGACATCGACCTGGCGGTGTCCTGGAACGGCCACGAGGTCGCCCGCCCGCCGTACCGGGAGATGTACTGGTCGCCGGCCCAGATGCTGGCGCACATGACGGTCAACGGGGCCACCAGCCGAACCGGGGACCTCTACGCGTCCGGCACGATCTCGGGGCCGGAGAAGGACCAGCGCGGAGCGTTCATCGAGCTCACCTGGGGAGGGAAGGAACCCGTCCAGGTCGGCGGCGAACAGCGCACGTTCCTCCAGGACGGCGACGAAGTGGTGATCACGGCCACGGCCCCGGGAACCAACGGCACCCGGATCTCCTTCGGCGAGGTGACCGGCCGAATCCTTCCCGCCGAGGGCTAAACGCTTGAGAACATGCGGTGACGGGCGTTTTCGGCTTGCGAAAGCGCCCGTCACCGCTGGTCAGTACCTCAAGCCGTAGCCGTGCGGGAAGAGGGGCTGGTTGGCCGCCACCTTCGTTGATGGTTTGCTGGTCCGCGCTGGACATCCAGGTCATCGGGAGGCTTCCCGTCGGAAACGATGCCGGACCACGTTCACCTTCTCGTCGAAGTCGACCCGCAGTACGGGGTGCACAAGCTGGTCAAAGCGATTAAGGGATGTTCGTCGC
>NZ_JBSFLZ010000169.1:0-12867 GCF_053599315.1 Saccharopolyspora sp. NPDC000995 | reverse complement strand
CAAGCACGATCACGATGGCACCACAAACGCACCAGACTCGCCCGCGACACCAAGATCACCCAGGTCAGCTAGCGAATGGCTGCTGCCGTACTAGCTAGCTGCGTACCCGTCTGGTGGTCGAGCAAATCGGTGCCTGGTTCGCCCGCCGCTGGGGCTCGGCGGCCCCGTCGACGGTGAACGCCCGGCCGGACGCGCTGCGCTCGGCCGCGGACTGGTGGCGCCTCCAGGACTGGATCACGGGGGATCCGCTGCGGCGGGTCCGCCGGCGGACCCGGACCCCGGACCGGGCGGGCGCTGGACCAGGCGCTGATCGAGGAACTGCTGACCCGCCCGCACGTGCCGCTTCGGCGAGCGGGCGCTGTGGCGAATGCTCCTACCGGCGGGCGGCTGAGTTGATCGAACAGGCGACCCCGAGGTTGCGGGCGGTCCGTTCACCCTGCATCAGTTGCGGCATTCGGCGCTGACGCATGTCGCCGAATGTGAACGCCGCCAGCCTGACGCCCGTACGTGGTTGCGCGAGGTTATAGGCGCGACCGCACCGCCGGGCCAGCACGCGGCGCTCTAGCTGGCGCTGCCAGGCTGGAGCTGACTTACCCGCCGCTCTGGCTCCCGCGCTTGGCTCCGGGGATTCGAGCCAGCACGGCCGCCAGAGCGATCAACAGCGCAAGGCCCGCCAGCATTCCGTACAGCAGCGGGCCGGGTCGGGCGATACCGGACGAGATGAGCAAGGCGGTCGCCGCGGCGGGCGGATGGTGCGCATGCACCACGGTTAACAGCAACAGCGTTAGCCCCACGGCCAGGGCCTGGGCGGCGATCTGGGGAAGGCTGTCGCGATGCACCTCGGCGACTGAGGGATGGTCCCACAGCCCGAAGACAGCCAGAGCCGCCAGCCCACACCCGGTTGCAGCGGTGTGCCCAAGCAGCGAGCTGCGCAGCCGCGACGGCTCGTCGGTCCGGATCGGTTGGAAGGAGAAGAGCTTGGCGGGTTTTTCTCCGCGTCTTAGCTGGCGGCAAGCCGTCCCCTCTGGGGTTCGTCAAGTCCCGGAAGGGTCGCCGACGAGCAGGGCAACGAGGACAACGGCCCCGATCCAGGCGGGGACGAAGGTCTCTAGTTCTGGGGGGAGGGGCGCCGGAGGCTCTGCCTCGGAGGCTGTCGAGGGGTGGTTGCGATGATGTGGGGTTATGGGCCCGGCGCGGCGTGGATGATGTTCATGCCGGTGCTCTGGCTCGTGCTGATTGGCTTGATCGTCTGGGCCGTTGTCGCGTTGACCCGGGGCGGGTTCCGGGGCCATGACAGCCGGGACGGCCGGGACACTCCGGAGGAAATTCTGGATCGGCGGTTCGCCGCCGGTGAGATCGACGCGGAAGCCTACCGGCAAGCGCGGGCAACGTTGGCCGAGCGGCATCGAGGACCTCCGCGATGACCGCGCTGGGCGGCCGTTGGGTGCCGCTGTCCGTGTTGGTCCTCGCCGTCGCAGCCCTGATCGCCTCGATCGCCTGGGTCGTTGCCAGCGGTGCAGGACCGGCGATGCCCGGCTATGGGGGGATGCCCATGATGCCCGCCTACGGCGGCATGCCTGGCCCGGGTGGTATGGCGCCGAACGCCCCCGGAACGGGGCTTGTGCGATCCCTCGACGACGCGCGTCGCACCGCTGACCAGTTCGGGCAGCAACGCGGGCTGCACACCGGCGAGGTCATGCAGTTCAGCAACGGTTACTACGCCGAGCTC
The DNA here is from genome assembly GCF_053599315.1 of Saccharopolyspora sp. NPDC000995. Lineage (NCBI taxonomy): Bacteria > Bacillati > Actinomycetota > Actinomycetes > Pseudonocardiales > Pseudonocardiaceae > Saccharopolyspora > Saccharopolyspora sp. NPDC000995. The sequence goes on along the minus strand of NZ_JBSFLZ010000169.1, from coordinate 11,138 downwards.
CTCGACCCGCAGGGCCGCGGCGCCACCGAAGTCCTCATCGACCCTGCCAGCGGCTCCACCCAACTGGAAATGGGTCCGGCGATGATGTGGAACACCGCCTACGGGATGATGCCCACAACCCCGCAATCCAGCCCGCCACCGGTGACACCCGACCAAGCGCTGCGGATCGCGGATCAATGGCTGACCCAAAATCGCACCGGTCTTCACGCCACTGACGCCACCGCATTTCCCGGCTACTACACCCTGCACACCCTCCGCGACGACCAGATCGTCGGGATGATGTCCGTGAACGCACAAACCGGAGCATCCTGGTACCACACCTGGCACGGGAAGTTCATCGCCATGCAGGAATGACAACCCAGGTCGACAGGGTGAATCACCGGCGCCGGGCCGCTCGCACGTTGGCGGCTTCGGTGATATCCAGCGAAGTGGAGTAGATCACGCAGTTGGCCAGCAGCTCGTTGATTATCTCTAGGAGCGACAGTCCATTTGGGACGTTTGGTCTTCGGGACCATGTCCCCGCTCCGTGGAGGTATCCAGCAGGCGTTCGGTATGTCAGGTACGTTCGTCCCGGTGATCAACAAGTACCGGGCCGAGCGTGCGGTGTCAGCCCGCGACGAGTCGGTGTCGTGGGTGGTAGTGAGTGTGGTCGACTACGCCCTGCACGTCGAAGCAGTGGCGTTCTTGGCCGCGTTGCCGGCGATGGACCGGTCGCCCAACACCGAGCGCGTGTACGCGGGTCGGGTAGCGTTGTACCTGTCGTACGCCGCTGACCGCGGCCTGGACTGGTCCCGGCCGGGGCTGGAGGACTTGGCGCGCTTCCTGCGGTGGCTCGTGCAGGAACCGTTGCCCACTCGGGGCCGGACGCCGCACGTTGAGCCGCGGTTCCGGTCGAAGAAGGCCGCGAACGCGGTGATGACTTCGGTGTGCGGATTCCTCCGGTTCGGTGCCCGGCACGGCTGGGTGCCGCCGGAGGTGGTTTCGCGGCTGTCGGAGCCGAAGTACTTGGCGTTCCTGCCGTCGGGCTACAACGCCGGCGAGGACGGGCAGTTCCGGACGGTCCGGGCCAAGGCGATCAAGTTCGCGGTCGCCGACGAGGGCTACGAGTGGCTCAGCGCCGAGCAGTTCGAGCAGTTGCTGCCGTTGACGCGCAACACCCGCGATCGGTTCATGGTGGCGTTGATGGGTTGAACAGGCATGAGGATCGACGAGACGCTGGCTCTTCGCCGGGAGGACATGCACCTGCTGTCCAACTCGGCTTCGCTGGGCTGCCGGGTCGCAGGGCCCACGTGCATGTTCGCCGGCGGGCCAACGCGAACGGAGCTTTGGCCAAGTCCCGGTTCCCTCGCTCGATCCCGGTCACCGAGGAGCTCGTCGGGCTCTACGCCGACTACGCCCACGAGCGCGATCGGGTCGGCGAGGCCGCGGGCTGCGACATGGTTTTCGTCAATCTGTATCGGCAGCCGCTGGGGCGCCCGCTCGGCTACCACAACGCCAAGGACATGTTCGACCGGTTGGCCCGGCGGGCGGGGTTCGCGGTCCGGCCGCATGTCTTGCGGCACACGGCGGCGACCCGCTCCGGTGCGCTGCGGTTCTTGCGGGAGTGGTTACCCAACCGGCGCAGCAGCGTCACCGACGACAAGCGGCCTTCGCGGATGGAAATCGCTGTGCGCAGCAGGTCTGTCCAGTGGGTTTCGATGAGGTCCCAGTCGATGATGTGCTCGCCGAAGAGCGTGTCGATGTGCTGGTAGCGAGTGTTGGCGTCGGGTCGGTAGAAGTTCAGGTCGTGCCAGTTGCGGATCCTCGGCAGCAGGTCGAAGCCTAACAAGGCGGCGAGCCCGAAGACCGGCAGCGACTGGCCTTGGGCATCGGCATGCACGGCCTCGGGTGGACGTCGGTGTCGTTGCGAAGCAGGCCCTAGACGAGATAGATGGCTTCCCACACCCAGCACGGGATGAAGTGGCTCCAACAGCGCGATGTAGGTGTCGGAGACGTGCCGGTAGGCGATCGGCGTTGTAGCCGCCGTAGCGGATGCTGGTTTCGGCCAGGAGATTGTTGTCCCAGTGTCGATCTGGGTGCCGTCGGCGGCGGCGACCTTGCCTTCACCCCACACGCGCGCCACGTCCAGCTGCGCGAAAGCGTTGATCACGTGGAGGTCAAGGCCACGACCAAGGACCACCCGGACGGCCCGGTACTGTCGATCACCCGGTCCTGGGCCGGCGAGGTCCACGGCGAGGACAACGTCCGCGCGCTGGCCGAAGCGTGATTCGAGGCGTTGCGCGCGCCTGGTCGCGCACGCCCGCGACGGGATCGGCGGGCACACGCCGTCGGACCTGTCGCTGGCGTTGTCCCAGGACGAGATCGACGACCTGGAAGCCGAGTTGAAGGAGTTCTAATGAAGCATTCAGGCCTGGAGGACGTCCTCGCGCTCTCACCATTGCAGGAAGGGCTGCTGTTCCACGCCCTGCCCGAGGAACAGGGCGTCGACGTATACAACGTGCAGATCGTGCTGCACCTGGAAGGCCCGTTGAACCCGGCGACGATGCGCGCGGCGGTGCACGCGCTGCTGCGCCGGCACGCGAACCTGCGGGTCAGCTTCCGCCAGCGCAAGAACGGCCAGCCGATCCAGGTGGTCCACCGCGAGGTCGAGGTGCCGTGGACGGAGACCGAACTCAGCGGCCTCGACCCGGCCGACCGCGAGCAGCGGCTGACCGAGCTGCTCACCCACGACCGGGCCCGGCGGTTCGTGCTGACCAAGCCGCCGGTGCTGCGGTTCACGCTGGTCAGGATCGGCGAGCGGGAACACCGGCTGGTACTGACCAACCACCACATCCTGCTGGACGGCTGGTCGCTGCCGGTGCTGTTGGACGAGCTGCTCACGCTCTACCGGACCAGGGGAGACGACGCGACGCTACCGCCGGCCACCCCGTTCCGCGAGTACCTGGCCTGGCTGAGACGGCAGGACACGGGCGTCTCCGAGCAGGCGTGGCGCGCGGCGCTAAACGGGTTGTCCGGTCCGACGCTGGTGTCGCCATCGGCCGATCAGCGGGAACCGGTGCTGCCCGGACGCATAGTGCTGGACCTGCCCGACGAGGTCGCCGTCGACTTCACCGAGCGCGCCCGCGAACACCGGATCACCGCCAACACCCTCGTGCAGGGCGCGTGGGCGCTGCTGCTGAGTCGGCTCACCGGCCGGGACGACGTGGTGTTCGGGGCGGTGGTCTCGGGCCGGCCGCCGGAGGTCCCCGGCATCGAGACCATGGTCGGGATGTTCATCAACACGATTCCGGTGCGGGTGCGCCTGGATCTCGGCGCCTCGCCGGTGCAGAACCTGCTGCGCCTGCAGGAGGAGCAGTCCGCGCTGCTCAACCACCAGTACCTGAAGTTAGGGCGGCTGCACCAGATCAGCGGGTTCGGCGAGCTGTTCGACACCGTGACGACTGTGGAGAACTACCCGAGCGGTTCGGGGGAGACCTCGGAATCCGAGCTGCGCCTAATGAAGATGGACAGGTACGACGCTGCGCACTACCCGCTTCGGCTGGTCGCCGGGATGGCGGGACGCCGCCTGCACATGGAGCTGGAGTACCGGCCCGACCGCTACGACTCCGGCGCGGCGCGGGACGTGGCCGATCGCCTGGTGTCGCTGCTGACCGCCATCGCCGGGCAGCCCGACCGGCCGCTGGGCGAACTCGGGCTGCTGGAGATCACCGAGCAGCAGGAGGCAGCCGAGGTCCAGCAACGACCCGCGCAGTGGCGGTCGGACTCCCCGCAGGAGGACATCTTCTGCGGGCTGCTGGCCGAAATCCTCGGGCTGCCCAGGGTCGGGCCCGACGACGACTTCTTCGACCTCGGCGGGGATTCGCTGTCGGCCATCAAGCTGATCAACCTGATCCAGGCGACCTTCGGGGTGCAACTGGACATCCGGACGATCTTCGAGGCGAGGACCGCTGCGCGGCTGGCGCAGTGCCTGGTCGCCGACGGTCCGCAACGGGCGCCGCTGGCCCGCGCCGAGCGGCCGGAGCTGGTGCCGCTTTCCCCGGCGCAGCAACGGTTGTGGTTCCTGTCCAAGCTGGAAGGTTCGAGCGCGACCTACAATCTGTCTATCGCAATGCGGCTGAGCGGTTCCCTGGACCGCGATGCCCTGCGCGCGGCGCTGGACGACGTCGTGGTGCGGCACGAGTCCCTCCGCACCGTTTTCCCAGACCAGGACGGTTCGCCCTATCAGCACGTCCTTGCTCCGGAGAACGCGCGCGTGCCCTTCGACGTGCTGGACACCGCCGATGTGGCGGAGTCGCTGCGGCAGACCGCCGCGCACGTCTTCGACCTTTCCTGCGACCTCCCGGTGCGCGCCTGGCTGTTCATGGTCGGAGCGGACGAGCACGTGCTTTCATTGGTGGTGCACCACATCGCCAGCGACGGCTGGTCGATGGCTCCGCTGGCCAGAGACCTCTCGACCGCGTATGCCGCGCATCGCCGGTCACGCTCCGGGTTGGGAACCGCTGCCCATCCAGTACGCCGATTACGCGCTGTGGCAACGGGAACTGCTGCGCGGCGAGGACGATTCGGACAGTCTCGCCGGTGCGCAGCTGGACTACTGGCGCGGCGCGCTCGCTGATCTGCCGGAACGGCTCGAACTGCCCACCGACCGCCCGCGTCCGCCGAAGGCGAGCTACCGGGGCGACCTCGTGCCGGTGCGTTGGGACGCCGACGTGCACCGCGGCGTCGTCGAGCTGGCCATGAGCACCGGCAGCACCGTGTTCATGGTGTTGCAGGCCGGTCTGGCCGCGCTGCTGTCCCGGATCGGCTCCGGGACGGACGTGCCGATCGGCACCCCGGTCGCGGGGCGGTCGGACCAGCGGCTCGGCGATCTGATCGGATTCTTCGTCAACACGCTGGTGCTGCGGGTGGACGCCTCCGGAGACCCGGCCTTCAAGGACCTGCTGGTCAGGGTGCGGGAGACCGATCTCGCCGGGTACGCCAACGCCGACGTGCCGTTCGAGCGGCTGGTCGAGGTACTCAACCCGAACCGCTCGCTGGCCCATCACCCGCTGTTCCAGGTGATGTTGGTGTTGCAGAACAACGAAACCGCCCGGATCGACCTGCCGGGCCTGCGGGTGGAGGCCGAGCGCATTGGGCTGGCGGTGGCCAAATTCGACCTGGCGTTGAGCCTCCAGGAGAACCGGACCGTCGAAGGCGAGCCGGACGGCCTGGGGGGTGTGCTGGAGTACGCCACGGACCTGTTCGACCGCCGCAGCGTCGAGCTCCTGCTTGACCGTCTGGCACGACTGCTGCTGGCGGCCTCGGCCGCGCCGGATAGCCCGCTGGGCCAGCTCGCGGTGCTGTCCGAAGAGGACGATCGGGAGCTGCTGGACTGGGGCACCGGGCCGGCCGCCCCGGAAGGCGTCACGCTGCCCGAGCTGTTCGAGGCCCAGGTGCGCCGGACTCCGGACAACACGGCGGTCGAGTGCGGCGACCAGGCGGTGACCTACGCCGAGCTCAACGCCCGCGCGAACCGGCTGGCCCACCTGCTGATCTCTCGGGGAGTCGGGGCCGAGGAACTGGTCGCGCTGGCCCTGCCGCGGGGCATCGACCTGGTCACCGCGCAGCTCGCGGTGGTCAAGGCCGGGGCCGCCTATCTGCCGGTCGACCCGGCCCACCCCGCTGAGCGCATCGCCCTGGTGCTCGACGACGCACGTCCGGCACTGGTGATCGCCGAGTCCGGTACCGAACTTCCGGACACAGCCGCAGTTCTCGATCTCTCTGGCGTGGAATCCCAAGCCGACTGTGACCCGGTCGTCGCGCGGCACGTGTCGAGCCTCGCCTACGTGATCTACACGTCCGGATCGACCGGTAGGCCCAAGGGCGTCGCGGTGCCCCACAGCGGCTTCGCCGGGCTCGTCGACGGGCAGGCCAGGACGCACGACATCGACGAGACGAGCAGGGTTCTCCAGTTCGTCGCACCGAGCTTCGACGTGTCGGTGGACGAGCTGTGCCTGTCGCTGCTCACCGGAGCCTGCCTGGTCGTTCCGCCGCATTCGCTTGCGGGAGAAGAACTCGCCGACTTCCTTGCCGAGCGCGCGATCACCCACGCCTTCCTCCCGTCGGCGGTGCTCGCCGCGATGCCGCGCGCGGAACTTCCCGCGCTGCGGCTCATCGCGGCCGGTGCGGAAACGCCGTCGGCGGAGGTGGTCGCGCACTGGTCGCGCGGGCGTCGTCTCGTCAACGAGTACGGACCGACCGAAACCACGGTCTGCGCCACCATCAGCGACCCGTTGTCCTCCGGTGGACCGACACCGATCGGGAGCCCGATCCCGGGCGTGCGGGCGTACGCGCTCGACGCCGCGCTGCGTCCGGTTCCGCACGGCGTCACTGCCGAGCTCTACCTGGCCGGCGCCGGTCTGGCGCGGGGTTACCTCAACCGACCGGCCGCGACGGCGGATCGCTTCGTCGCCGATCCGGTCACGGGCGGGAGGATGTACCGAACCGGAGACCTGGTGCGATGGCGCGCTGACGGACAGCTGGAGTTCGTGGGCCGCAGCGACGACCAAGTCAAGATCCGGGGCTTCCGGGTGGAGCCCGGCGAGATCGAAGCCGTGCTGAGCAGGAATCCCGCCGTCACGCGGGCTGCGGTCGCCGTCCGCGAGGACCGGCCGGGCGACAAGCGCATCGTCGCCTATGTGGTCGCCGACGCCGGAACACGGCGGAGCTGCGGGCACATGCGGCCGCCGAGCTTCCGCACTACATGGTGCCTTCCGCGTTCGTCGCGCTCGGCGAGCTTCCCCTGACAGCGCACGGGAAGATCGACTATCGCGCGCTGCCCGCGCCAGTGTACGAGCAGTCCGCGGCACGGACGCCACGCAGCGCACAGGAACAGGTCCTCTGCGGACTGTTCGCCGACGTCCTCGGGCTGGCGCAGGTGGGCATTGACGACAACTTCTTCGCCCTCGGCGGACATTCGCTGCTCGCCGCTCGGCTGGTAGCCGAGATCCGCGGTGCACTCGGTGGCGAGCTCGGGGTCCGGGATGTCTTCGAGGCGGCGACCCCGGCCGCGCTCGCGGAGAAACTCGGTGGCGGCGGTCGCAGCAACGCCTTCGACGTCATCCTGCCGCTGCGGACGGAAGGCAGCCGCCACCCGCTGTTCTGCGTACACCCGATCGCGGGTCTGAGCTGGCGGTACTCGGTGCTGTTGCGGCACCTCGACGCGAGTTTCCCGGTCTACGGCGTGCAGGCGCGCGGTATCGACGGGAACGGTCGGCTGCCCGGCTCGCTGGACGAGCTGACCGAGGACTACGCGCAGCGCATTCGGGAGATCCAGCCCTCCGGCCCGTACCACCTGGTCGGCTGGTCGCTGGGCGGCAACATCGCCCACGCGCTCGCGGCCAAGCTGCGGGAGCAAGGCCACGAGGTCGGGCTGCTGGCGGTGCTCGACGCCTACCCCGACTCCGACCGCGGCAAGGACCTCTCCGACCGCGGCGTTCTGCTGGCCGAGATGTGTCGGGAGTACGGCGAGATCTACGGCCGCGAGGGCGAGAGCAACGAGGTGCCCGAGGGCGAGGAGGCCACGCGGGCGCGGATCGTCAGTCTGCTCGGCCGCAGCGAAAGTGAACTCAGCAGGCTCGACGACGACCAGCGGGCGCACGCCCTGGAGGTCATGCTCAACAGCGTCCGCCTCGTCATCCCCGGGCCGGTTGCACGGCTGGACGGGGACATGACCCTGGTGGTCGCCACCCAGAACAAGAAGGACTGGATGTCACCGGAGGCCTGGCGCGACCACGTCTCCGGTGACATCGACGTGCACAAGATCGATTGTGTGCACGCCCGCATGCTGGAACCCGCGCCAGCGGTGGAGATCGCCTCGATCCTGGCCGACCGGATCGGATTCGCCGCCGAGTAGGACGACCCGGGCGGGACCGTTCACCGGACGGTCCCCGACACTCTCATCTTTGTTACTGGATGATGAGGTCGGCGATTTCGCCAGCGGCGGTCCCGACCTGGGTGCACGTGGGGTCGTCGGTTTTGACGATCTCTTCAGCCCCTGCTGGTTAATTTCGGCGCGGTATTGGGGCTGTTTGGGAAGGTGCGGGCGTGAAGCGAACGGACGGTTCGTGTCGTCTATCGAGGTGAACAGGCCGTTCACCGCACGCCAACACCCCCGGGCTCACATCGGATGAACGCCGGCGAACGGACCGTTCGTGTCGTCTACCGAAGCGAAACAGACGTCCACCGCACACCGGTCGGCGAGGCAGAACCGGACCACTCCCGCGGTGAAACCAGCCCCTCGCGGAATAAGCCAGCAGGGCCTCTGCCCCCAGTGGCCGTTCCTGTTGTTCCGCAGCGGGAACGGCCTTCGTGTATCTGCCGTACCGGAGAGAGGAGCAACAGCGAACCACAGCGGACCACCCGCACAGCACCCACGACGCAACGTGACCAACACCGCGAACCAGCGTCGATCACATTGCGTCACGAATGCACGCGGGCAGGACGATTTTTGGACGGATGTGCGGCTTACCGACGCTTGATCACTCTCTACGCCCTAACCCGTTTTGCGCGAAACGCCCCTCCTTAGCCGAACCGGCGAACGTTCGTGGGCACGGCGCTACTTCGCGGCCTTGGCGCCCGCCATCGCCTCGACCAGGCTCTTCGGGCGCATGTCGGTCCAGTTCTGCTCGATGTGGTCGAGGCAGGCCTGCCGGGTGTCCTCGGGGTGCGTGACGGTCCATCCCGAGGGCACGTCGATGAACGACGGCCACAGCGAATGCTGGCCCTCCTCGTTGACCAGCACCAGGTAGGTCCCGTCGGCGTCCTCGAACGGATTGGTCATGATGTGCGTCCTCTTGTCCGGGAAGGGGTCTCGTCTTGGCGCGGGGGTTGCCTGCTGCTGCCACGCTAATCGCCGGTCTTATTGGCTCAATATCGGCCGATACCGCTGTCTAGGGGACACTGGGCATCGTTGAGTCGATGGGCCGGGGTGGATGCGCCCTCGGCAACGCCGCAGCGGAGGCGTTCAAATCCACGCTGAAGGTCGAGTTCGTGCACCGGTACCACTTCGCCACCCGCGTCGAGGCCCGTATCAAGATTCCGACCTGGATCGCGGACTTCTACAACATCACCAGACGACACAACACCAACGATGGGCTCGCTCCGATCACGTACGAGCATCACATGGCACGGCCACGGACAGCCTCAACCGTCCAGCTTAGGGCCGAAGTGGCATAACACGTCTCCACGATTCCAGGGGATTGACAGGGGGGGACTTGAACCCCCACGCGTAGCAGATTCGCGCAAAGCGCGTCTGCATGCGCTCGAGCTTAACTGATTGGCACGCCGGTCCGCCACGGCTGGCGTAACGAACGTCATGACCTCATACACCTAGTCGTTCAGCCCCGCGGCGACCGATGGAGCTATGCGCAGCGCGTTGGCCGCGATCGTCAGAGCCGGGTTGAGCGCTGCCGAGGATGGGAAGAACGATGAGTCGGCGAGCCAGAGGTTCTCGATGTCGTGGCTACGGCATGAGACGTCGAGAACGCTGTCCGACGGGTCGTTTCCGGCGACAGCGGTTCCGCACATGTGCGAGTTGGTTTCGATGCCCATCTTCTGCGTGAAGATCAGCGGGTACCCGGCCTTGCGCACGATCCTGCTTACGCGACGGACGAGCTCGCGGTGTGCGCCAAGGTTCGTGGGCGTCCAATCGATCAGGATCCGGTCGCCGTCCACGCGCACCCGGTTGTTCCGAGATGGCAGGTCTTCGCTGGTGAGGTAGATATCCAGGCTGCGGGCCGACATGAACTCCAACGCTCGCATCGGCGCCCACCTGCGCGCGGGTTTGAGCATCGGTGCCTGCAGCTTGCCAAGCATCTGCAGATTGCCCAGCGGATAGGGCGTGCCATCTACGGCCTCGTAGAAATCATTGAGGCCAAGCGTCTTCTGCCACTTCGTGGTGTTGGTTCGAAATGGGTTGACGCCGACAAAGAACGTGCTGTTGTGCACCATGTAGTTGCGGCCGAGCAAGCCCGAGGAGTTGCCGAGCCCTTCAGGGTGGGCGCGTGTGGCGGAACGCAGCAGCAGGGCCGCTGAGTTCACCGCGCCTGCGGCCAGTACCACTCGCTGGGCGTTGATCCGGATCGTACGGCCTTGGTGTCGGGCCTCAGCAGCGATCACCTTTCGCCCGTCCGGGGAGGTCAGCAGACGGGTGACTTCGGTTCGGATCAGAAGCTTCACCCCGCCGCGCAGCGCGGGGAGCAGCACCTTGTTCTCCGCATCGGATTTCATCCCGGTGTTGTCCGGGCAACCGTCCGCAGTGGTCACTTCGGCACGGTCCGACAGGGTGCTCACGTTGAGGGCGTTCGGGGTATGGAACGGGTGCATCCCCTGGGCGCGCAACGAGTTCGCGAACCGTTGGATGGTGGGTTCGTGGGTGAGCGGTGGGAAGGGATACGGGATGGAGTGTGGGGGCTCGGTCGGGTCTTCGCCGATCTGGCCGTGCACATCGAACAACTGCTCGGCCCTGCTGTAGAACGGCTCCAGGTCGTCATAGCTGAACGGCCACGCCCGCGAGCGCCCCTCCTGGTGTTCGACCGCCTCGAAGTCACTGCGGCGGAACCGCGGTAGCGAAGCTCCGTAGAACTTTGTGTTCCCGCCAACCCAGTAGTAGGTGCCCGGGGCGAAGGGTTCTCCGGTGTGGCCGTTGTACCAGTGGCCCGCGTTCTTGTACCGGCCCTTGACGTACATCTCCTCCGGTTGCGAGTTCTCCGGCTCACGCGGCAGAAAGCCGCCCCGCTCGACCACCAGGACACGAGCGCCGAGGTCGCGCAGAGCCCACGCCAGGGTGCTACCCCCCATGCCCGATCCGATGATCAGGACATCGGTGTCGATCTCGTGGGCGTCGTCGAGCGAGACGACGGCATCGGCGTCGAGCTCAGGCGGAAAACCGGTGTCGCGCTTGGGCGGGACGCCGTGCGCAACGTGCTCCTCGTTCTGGAAAGCAGGCATGGACAGGGCTTTCTTGATCGGCAGTCGGGGTTTCGGATTGGTGCCTCAGGCGGTGGAGCTGTCCTTGATGAAGGCTGCTGCTCGCTCGCCGATCATGATCGCGGGTGCGTTGGTGTTGCCGGTGACGAGCGTGGGCATGATCGACGTGT
>NZ_JBSFLZ010000168.1:0-12888 GCF_053599315.1 Saccharopolyspora sp. NPDC000995 | reverse complement strand
TCCTGCGGCCAGACACCACAAGACTGCCGCAAGATCATCATCCCGGGCCTGCCCAACACACCCTCACCCAACCCGAGAATTAACCACCAGGGTCACCAGTGTTCGGGGCGGAAGACGGTGTAGCCGCGTGAGGAGCGCGGGGCGAAGGCGCCGAAGTCCGTGTACATCCCACGCAGCGCGTTCACTCCGAACGTCGTGGCACCGGGGTTGCCGACGGCCGAGTCCTCCCACGCGCCGGTCAACAGGTGCTGCGCTTCGGTGCCGGCGACCGGGTCGCGGTGTGCGGCGTCGTACTTGTACGCGGTCTGCGTGCCTTGCTCGAGGTCGAGCCGGCTCTGCCACATGAAGTTTCCGGCGAACCGGGCCACGTGGCCGCCAGTGGTGACGTAGTCGTCGACGTGGGTTCGCATCTGGGCTGTCCAGTACTCGTCGTGGCCGCTGAAAACCGCGCACTGGTAGGGCGAAAGTGCTTCGGCATTGACACGGTTACCCGTCCCGTTGATCGACGTCGGCCTACCCAGGCGAAACGGTTGATGCAGTACCGGCCCTCTCGCAGCGTTGCTGAATATTGCCTCCGGTACGGCACACTCACCCACATGCGGTACAAACGCACATCACCGGCCACGACTCTTTCGCCGCTGGTGTGTAGAACAGGTGCACCACCGTCGGCGTAGCCGTCGTGGCTTTGGTGCCACCGCATGGCATGACGATCGCGAAAAAGAACGGATCGAGGACGGCGGCTCAACGTCGGTGGCCACCGGTGGTCGGACATGTCGACGCCACCATCGGCGCAGGCCTGTTCCCTGGATCGATCTCAGTAAGCACCGTACGGCTCGACACGACAGGCTGCCGTTGAGGCCGCGAGGCCTCCCGCGCTCGCCTCACCCCGTTGTCGGCGTGAGGGTGTACTCCTCCGGGGCGAGGTCGGCGGCGAGTTCGCGGAGCAGGGAGCCGATCTCGGTTAGGCGGTCGGTGGTCATGCGCTCGGCGGGGCCGGTGACGCTGATCGCGACGTCCTGCGAGGTCGTGGACGTGAGGGCGATGCTGACGCAGGCGATCCCGGCTTCGTTCTCCTGGTTCTCGATCGCCCATCCTCGCCTGCGCGCGGTGTTCACCGCGTCGCGGAACCGGTCGCCGAGCGTGGGGTGCGCGTGGTCGGGGTCGGCTTCCGTGACGTAGCTGGTCAGGAGTGAGTCGTTCGGGGGAGCCGCGGCGATGAGCGCGCGTCCGAGTGCCGTGCTCGCGATGTGCGCGCGTCGACCGACGCGCGACCACACGCGGACAGAGCGTTCCGGCTCGATCTTGTCGAGATAGACGACGCGGCGTCCGTCGAGCACTCCGAGGTGGACGAGTTCCTCCGTCCGGCGCGACAGCTCGAGCAGCAGCGGCCGGAACAGCAGCGGCAGGTTGTCGCCAGCACCGAAGGTCCGCACGAGCCGTCTGAGCGCCTCGCCGAGGATGTAGTTGCGGTCGTCACCGTCGCGCGCCACGTATTCGCGGTGCGCGAGGCCGCGGAGCATTCGGTGGACCGACCCCTTGTTGATCCCTGTGCGTGCCGCGATCTCGCTGAGCGCGAGCCCCTCGGGGCCCGCTGTCGCGACCGTCTCGAGCACGACGAGTGCGCGGTCGAGGCTCGTGACGGGTGGCGTGTCCGGTGTGGGTTCGGTCTCCATGGCTCCATTGTCATCCCGGTCGATATTGCATTGCGCTCAACACAAGTTTAACTTGTGGTCCGACATGCAAAACGATCGGTTCGCAATGTGAAACGCAATGTGCGGCAGCGCTGGACGACCGCCCGTGCGTCGTGGAGGGACAAGGACGTCATGACACAGCCACTGGGCCGGAAGAGCGTGCCCGCGGGATCGCTCCTCGGAGCGTCCGCGCCGGAACGGACGGGAATCGTCCACCTCGGCCTCGGCAACTTCCATCGCGCGCACGGCGCGGTCTACACCGCGCAGGCGATGGCGGCCGCCGGTGGAGACTGGGGTATCCGCGGCTTCGCGCACTCGTCGGACCGGGTCGTTGCTCCGATGCGAGCTCAGGACAACGTCTACTCGATCCTCCAGCTCACCGAACACGGCGCCGAGGCGGGCGTGGTCGACGTCCACCGCGACACCGGCGTGGCCGCCCAGGACCCCGCCGCGGTCGTGGACGCGATCGCGGATCCGGCGCACCGCATCGTCACGCTCACCATCTCCGAGGTCGGCTACACGCGCGATCCCGCGACCGGCAGGCTGGCGCTCGACGACCCCGGCGTCGCCGCGGACCTCGCGGCAGGATCGACGCCGCGCACCGCGGTGGGCATGATCGCCCGCGGTCTCGAGAAGCGCGCCGCCTCGGGGGAACCGTTCGCCGTCCTGTCCTGCGACAACCTCCAGTCCTCCGGCGACGTCACGCGCGCCGTGGTCGAGGAGTTCCTGCAGGCGGCAGGCGTGAGCGACGACGTCCTGTCCTTCGTGTCCTCGTCGGTGTCGTTCCCGAACGCGATGGTCGACCGCATCGTGCCGAAGACGACCGACGAGCACTCACGTCTCGTCGCGGATCTGCTCGGCGTCAAGGACCGGTGCCCCGTACCCGCCGAGGACTTCACCATGTGGGTTCTCGAGGACGACTTCGCGGGCGGCCGTCCTGCCTGGGATCTGGCAGGCGCGATGTTCTCGACCGACCTCGAGGCGTACGAGATGGTCAAGCTGCGCCTGCTCAACGGATCGCACTCGCTCATCGCCTACCTCGGAATCCTCTCCGGCGCGCCGACGATCGACGTCGCGTGGGGACAGGACTTCGTGCGCGAGGCGGTCCTGAATGAGATCACCGACGACTACCTCCCGACGTTCACCCCGCCCACCGGATTCGACGCCGACGCGTACGTGTCCGAATTGGACGCCCGGTGGCGCAACCCGCTCATCGGGCATGCGACCACTCAGGTGGGCACCGACGGATCCGTCAAGCTCCTTCAGCGCATCCCCGACGCGGCGCTCTTCCACCTCCGGCGCGGTAACATGCCGCACCACCTCGCGCTGTGCACCGCCGCGTGGATCGCGTGCGTCGCCCCGCCGGCAGGCTTCACCCCGGGCCAGCTCGCCGAGCGCATCGTCGAACCGGCCCGCGACCGGCTCGCAGCCGCTGTCGACGGCGCTGTGACCGTTCCCGACCACGTGCGCCGGATCATGAACGGCGGTTTCTTCCCGGACGCCCTCGCCGAGCAGGACGCCTTCACCGTCCGGGTCGCCGACCTGCTCACCCACATCATCCGCGACGGTGCGCGCGCCGCGGCCGCCGACGTCGCCACTTCCCGCTGAGCATCCCTCGCCGACCTCCTGGAGCTGATCATCGATGAAGGGCCTGTTCATCCACGGTGCCGAGGACATGCGCCTCGAGGACGTCGCCGTCCCCGAACCCGTCGACGGTGAGGTGCTGCTGCGCGTGCGGTACGTCGGCATCTGCGGTTCGGACCTGCACTACTACTTCCACGGCAAGAACGGGGAGAACCTTGTCCGGGAGCCCTTCGCACCCGGTCACGAGTTCTCCGCGACCGTCGAAGCCGATCCGAGTGGTGAGTGGGCGAAGGGCACGCCGGTGACCGTGCACCCCGCGCGGTACGGCACCCCGGTGGACGGCATCGCGGACCGGCCGCACCTGTGGCCCGGCGGCGATTACCTCGGCAGCGCCGCGGACTTCCCGCACCGCCAGGGCGCCGCCGCGGAGTACGTGCTCGTAGAAAAGCCCATGCTCCGCAGGCTGCCCGAAGGACTGTCGCTGCGGGATGCCGCGCTCGCCGAGCCTCTCGGCGTCGCGCTGCACGCGCTCACGATCGCCAGCGGCGACCTCGGTGATCGCGCGCTCGTGCTCGGCGCCGGCCCCGTCGGCCTGCTGATCGTCGCGGCGCTCGCCGTTCGCGGCGTCGAGCACGTGGCCGTCGGGGACATCCAGGAATCCGCCCTCGAACGAGCCCGCGCGCTCGGCGCCCACGAGACGTTCCTCATCGGACGCGACGACGTCCCGACGACTTCCCATCCTGTCGTGTTCGAGTGCTCGGGTGCGCCCGCGTCGCTAACGCAAGCGGTTGCGTCGGCGGCCCGCGCAGGCGCCGTCGTCCAAGTCGGCATGCTTGCCGACACAGCGATCGGCGTGAACCTCGCGCCGCTCGTGTCGAAGGAAGTGCAGTTGCGCGGCACGTTCCGCTTCTCGACGGAGATCGACGAGGCCGTCGACGTGCTCGCGGCCCACCCCTCGATCGCCCAGGTCGTCACGCACGTGTTCCCCGCAGCCGAAGCGGTGGAGGCATTCGTGACGGCGAAGGACTCCGCTGCATCCGGAAAGGTCCTCATCGAGTTCTGATTTCCCCTCCACCCGTCCCCTCTCCGCCGAAAACCGAAGTAAGGAACAACGATGTCCACTTCAGCACCGCCGCCCGACACGGGTACCGCAAAGGACGGTACGGCCGAACGCAGCACCGGCGATCTCGTACGAGCCGCGATGTCCGGGTGGCTCGGCACCGCGCTCGAGTTCATGGACTTCCAGCTGTACTCGCTCGCGGCCGGGCTCGTCTTCGGCCAGCTGTTCTTCGCCGGCGAGAGCCCTGCGCTCGCGGTCGTGTCCGCGATGGCGACCTACGCCGTCGGCTACCTCGCCCGCCCCGTGGGTGCGTGGTACTTCGGACGGCTCGGGGACCGGGTGGGCCGCACCAAAGTCCTGTTCATCACGATCGCCCTCATGGGCGGTGCGACGACGCTCATCGGCGCCCTGCCGACCGTCCACGAAATCGGCATCCTCGCGCCCATCCTTCTCGCGGTGCTGCGCCTCGTGCAGGGCTTCGGCGCCGGTGCGGAGATCTCCGGCGCGGGTGTCATGCTCGCCGAGTACGCGCCGACCAAGCGTCGCGGCATCATCGCGTCGCTCGTCGCGCTCGGCACGAACTGCGGCACCCTCGGTGCGTCGGCGATCTGGGGCATCCTCGTCGCCGTTCTCTCCGAAGAGCAGCTCCTCGCGTGGGGCTGGCGCATCCCGTTCCTCGGCAGCGCCGTGATCCTGCTGTTCGCCGTGTGGATCCGGTTCCGGCTCAAGGAGAGCCCGGTGTTCGAGGAGAGCTCCCACATCAACGACGGCGTGGCGCTCACGACGGACGAGATCCGGGCGAAGGCCGAGCAGGAGAACGACATCCCGATGCTCGAGGCACTCAAGCAGAAGAAGTGGCGGGCGCTCGTACCCGCGTTCCTGCTGCGATTCGGACAGGCGGGCAACTCGGGAATCCTGCAGACCTACATGGTCTCGTTCATCACCGTCACGCTTGCGATGTCGGCTGCGGTGGGCACGAGCGTCGTGATCGTCTCTTCGCTGTGTGCGTTCGTCACGGTGCCGATCGTCGGTGCGCTCGGCGACAGGTTCGGCCGTCGCCGGATGTACCAGGTGATGAGCGTGATCTCGCTGATCCTCATCGTGCCGACGATGATGGCGATCGCGGGAGCGGACGTCCCGCAGCTGTTCGTCGGCTACATCGTGATGCACAACGTGTCGGTCATGGCGCTCGCCTCGCTGGAGAACCTCACGCTGCCGGAGATCTTCGGCGCCCGGCACCGGTACGCCGCGACCGGTGTCATCAGGGAGATCGCCGCGATGATCGCCACCGGTATCGGCCCCGTCGTCGTGGCGGCCTGGGTGGCCGCGGCGAGCGGATCGTGGATCCCGATCGCGATCATGCTCGGCATCTTCACCGTCTGCCCGCTCATCGGGACGTTGCTCATGCCCGAGGTCGCTGGACGCGACCTGAGGGATCCGCGCAACGCGGTCTGAGAGCCTGTTCTTGACTCGTTTTGCTTTGCGGTGCGGGTGGCGGAACCTCAGACGCCGCCTGGACTGCGGGAGCCCGTTTTTGTGTATGTCCAATACACGGCTAACGGGCTGTCCTCGCCAGACGACGTCTGAGAACCCGCGGCGGTGCCAGCTGCTTAGGTGGGCTAAGCGCCTGGCGGCGCTTCAAGACAAAGACCAAAAGCAGGTTCGCAGAACAGGCTCTGAGTACCCGCCTCGGGTGCGGTGGCTAGTCGCATCCGAGGCGGTTCCCGAAACATCCACTTTAGACAGACATCACCGATCACGTGGCCCCGGAAGGAAGCGAGCACCGTGAGTATCTCGACCGTCGACGTCATCGTCACGAGCCCCGGACGCAACTTCGTCACCCTCAAGATCGTCACGTCCGACGGGGTCGTCGGGTGGGGCGACGCGACGCTCAACGGGCGGGAGCTCTCTGTCGCGGCCTACCTGCGGGACCATCTCGCGAGCACGTTCATCGGCCGGGACGAGGACCGCATCGAGGACACGTGGCAGTACTTGTACCGCGGCGCGTACTGGCGACGTGGGCCCGTGACGATGGCGTCGATCGCCGCCGTCGACATGGCGTTGTGGGACATCAAGGCGAAAAAGGCGGGCGTTCCGCTGTACCAGCTGCTCGGCGGAGCGAGCCGCGACAAGCTCCGCGTGTACGCGCACGCCTCCGGAAACGACTACGAGGCGCTGGCCCAGGCGATCCGCGGGTACGTGGGCGAGGGCTACACCGCGGTGCGCATCCAGACGGGCGTTCCCGGTCTCGACCGGGTGTACGGCGTCTCGGATACGGCGAAGCCGGGGGAGAGGTACGACTACGAGCCCGCGCATCGCGCGTCCGACGGCAGCGCCGCGACGCGCCCCGAGGAGGAGGACTGGGACACGCCCGCGTACCTGCGGCACGTCCCGTCGATCTTCGAGAAGGTGCGCGAGGAGTTCGGACCTGAGCTGCGGCTGCTCCACGATGGACACCACCGCATGTCGCCGATCGAGGCAGCTCGGCTGGCGAAGTCGCTCGAACCGTACGACCTGTTCTGGCTCGAGGACGCGACGCCCGGCGAGGACCAGGAGGCGTTCCGGCTCGTCCGGCAGCACAGCACGACCCCGCTGGCCACCGGTGAGGTCTTCAACTCGGTGTACGACTACCAGACGCTCATCACCGAGCGGCTCATCGACTACGTGCGGTCGGCGCCCACGCACACCGGCGGTGTCACGGGGATGAAGAAGCTCCTCGACTTCGCCGGCATCTACGGAATCCGCTCCGGCATCCACGGTCCGACCGACGTCTCGCCGATCGGCATGGCGGCCGCACTCCACATCGACCTGGCGATCCACAACTTCGGCATCCAGGAGTACATGCCGCACAGCGAGCTGACGCTGGAGACGTTCCGCACGTCGTACACGTTCGACCGCGGCTTCCTCCATCCCGGCGACAACCCTGGTCTCGGCGTGGAGCTCGACGAGGAGATCGCCGCGCGCCATTCGTACACCGCCGCTTACCTTCCGGTGAACCGCCTGCTCGACGGCACCGTGCACGACTGGTGAGTCGAGAAAGGACACACGCCATGGGCCAGCGTCAGACCCTGCCGGGGAGGACCGCCGCCTCGCGGCTCGTCGTGGTGATCCGAGGCGAGCGCGCCGAAGACTACGTGCCGGTCATCGACACGATGGTCGAGGCGGGGGCGCGGAGTTTCGAGCTCACGCTCACGACTCCTGGGACGTTCGCCGCGCTGCCCGGGATCGTCGAACGGTACGCGGAGACGGCTGACATCGGTATCGGCACCGTGACGCGACCCGGCGACGTGGACGCTGCCGCCGATGGGGGAGCGCACTACCTCGTCACGCCGGTCTCCGATCTCGCGGTCGTCGACCGGGCCCTCGAACGCGATATCGCGATCGTCCCGGGTGGTCTCACTCCCACGGAACTGTTCTCCACCTGGGACCGTGGCGTCTCCGCGGTGAAGGTGTTCCCCGCGGGCCAGGTGGGTCCCGGATACCTGAAGGATCTGCGCGGTCCGTTCCCGGATCTGTCCGCCATCCCGTCTGGTGGGGTGGATCTCGAATCGGCGCGGGCGTGGCTCGCGGCCGGTGCGGCGGCGGTGAGCGTCGGTGGTCCGCTGCTCGGGGACGCGCTGAAGGGCGGCGAACTCGGTGCGCTCGCGGAACGGGCGCTGCGGTTCGTAGAGGTGTGCGCGGGGGGTGGAACCGAATGACGGCCTCTCGGGTTCTGACGCTGGGCGAGACGATGGGCCTGCTCGCCGGCGGGCGCATCGGTTCGCTCGCGCACGTGTCCGAAGCACACGTGGGGATCGGTGGCGCGGAGACGAACGTCGCCGTCGGCCTGAGCAGGCTCGGGGTTCCGGTCACGTGGATCGGCCGGGTAGGAGACGACTCGCTGGGCAGACGGGTCGTGCGCGAGATCCGCGGCGAGGGCGTCGACATGCGGGCAAAGATCGACCCCGAGGCGGCGACCGGGCTCATGCTCAAGGAGCTCACGGGGCCGGGGACGTCGCGGGTGTACTACTACCGTGCGGGTTCCGCCGGTTCGCGGCTGGCAGCCACGGATGTGCCCGCGGGTCTCGTCGAGAGCGTCGGGCTCGTGCATCTCACCGGCATCACTCCGTTGCTGTCGGACTCCGCGCGCGAGGCGTGTCTTTCCGTCGTGCGGCGGGCGCGGGCCGCCGGGGTTCGCGTGAGCGTCGACGTGAACTACCGGTCGACGCTCGCTCCCCCGGACATCGCCGCGAAGGTGCTGGGTGAGCTCGTCGGGGAGGCGGACCTCGTGTTCGGCTCCCCCGAGGAACTGGCGTACGTGGTTCCCGGTGGCGTGGCGGATGATTCTTCGGCGATCTCCGAGCTGGCCCGCGCCCTAGACCCCACGGGCGCGCGCGAGATTGTCGTCAAGCGAGGCGCCGACGGCGCGTCGACGTACGCGGAGGGCACCGTGGTCCACGCACCTGGCCATCGCGTCGATGTCGTCGACACGGTGGGAGCGGGGGATGCGTTCGTGGCCGGCTACCTCAGTGGCGACGTGCAAGGCTGGAGCGTCAAGGAGAAGCTCGCCCGGGCGAACGCCTGTGGCGCCGTGATGTGCACGAGCCCCGGCGACTGGGAGGCCGCCCCGACCCCCGTCGAACTCGAGGTCTTCCTAGGCGCCGACGGTGACCCGGTCCAGCGCTGAGCCCGTCCGTGGTGGGTGAGCTCCTTCCGGCGCGGTACCGACGGCCGAACCGAGATCAGGGCAAGACTTTCAGGAGCCTTGCCCCCGGATGTTGGACACGGGGTTGTGCGGCTTCGGCTGGCGTAGCCGATGACGGGGTCAGAGTATCCCGGATCCCAGGTCATCAGTGATTCACCAGCACCCTGCTGCGCGCGGGTGACGACCGTCGGCATGTACCTTCTCCGCTCGCGGGTGACAGGGTTGGCGGCGGGCAGTGCCGCTGGATGAACGGTTCTCTCCACGAGCACTGCCGGACTCGCCTGGCGGACGCGAAGACCGGTGCGGTGGTGGAATCCGGCTGCCTGGACGCACCACAGTGGACGATCCCGACCGGGGTGCTGCAAGACGGTGTCGCCCACACCTGGCAGATCACGACGGTGGCGAACCTGACCAGCACAACCTCGCCTTGGGTGGGGCATGTCAAGGTCGATTTGCGTATCGGTGACCACGGTCCCTCGCCGACCGATGATGTCGGCACGGTCGAGGTGAACCTGGCCAACGGCAACGTCTCCACCCAGGCGTCGTCGTCGAAGTTCACCACTGTCGGAGGCACCGCGGGTGTGTCGTTCTCCTACAACTCGCAGCAGACCGGCCCGAAAGGGCTGCACGCGTCGTACTACAAGGGCCTCAAACGAAACGTGGGGCTGCGCCAGTCCAGGGCTTGGAGGTAGCCGCGGTCCACAGCGGTTCGTGATCGCTGCATTTCGGGCGGCATTTCCTCGCGCACGAGCAGAAGCTCCACTACATCCTTGCAGAGCTCTTTGAGGTCGGCGCGCTCACGCGAACAAGGGGAGCTTAGAGTTCCTAACAAATTGATAACTTGCCGTGCCTGAGGTTCCTTGATCGTCGATCATGGACGCGTGAGAAAAGGCGAGCAGCCACCATGGATCGTGCCCGACGAGCTGTGGGAGCGAATCGAGCCACTGTTGCCGCGCTGTGAGAGCAGCGTCGACACTGCGCGCCAAGTAAGGGCTGGAAACCTCTCTCGCGAGACGGCCGCACCTTTAAGCGCCTGGTCACAGGGGCGTCGACGCTGCGGTGTTCACCCGTCTTGGTGTACCTGGGCGTCGGGGACGGCCAAAATCTGACAGCGCCCTTCCGGTCGTGTCACGGTGAGGTTGTTCAGCGTCGAACGCTTCTCCTTGAAGCAGGAAATCTGCGTTGCTCGCACCCTTTCTTCTTTTTCTGGTTTCGCGCTGCGCGCGGGACGGAGTGATCATTATTCGAACAGTTCAAAGAAGTGGCCATTCCCGTACGTTCTTTCGTCTGCGGTGGCTGGACGGCGAGGAATGGGGCTATCTGTCGGTGGTCAGCAAGCCCGGAAACTCGCCGGTGTTCCTCGGGTTCATTCACCGCGAGATCGACTTCTTCCACGCTGTGAGCCGGGGCTGCGCCAGCGGTGTCGGCGGTTTCCGCGAAGTCTGGTTCATCGGCCCCCGCACCCAGCTCGGGGCGTGATCCACGGTGCGACACCACGGGATCACAATCAACGGACTCGGCGCTGTCGTGGGAGATCTTGTGACCGTCACCGAGGCCATCAACGCCGGCCGCTACAGCGCAGAGCAAGCCCACCGGAACCGGCAAGACTCCGTCGCCGTCGCTAACGGTCGCACCGGCCCAGAGCTGGCGGTGCAAGCCGGTCGCCAAGCACTCCAGGCGGGAACGCGGCACCTGGATCTGCATCTTCACGCCACCATCCATGACCCGGCGATCGATTTCTGGTCCGCGTCCTCCTTCGTTGCCGACCAGATCGGCGTCGACACCCCGATAACGCTGTCGATCAACGCGATGTCCAACAGCATGGTCGCCGGTCTGCAACTGGCCGCCAGTGTCCTGGAGGGCCAATCCGGGCGCGTTGCTCTGCTTACCGCCGGGGATGTCTTTCATTCTCCGCTTTTCGACCGGTGGCAAGCAGATGCCGGCGTCGTCTACGGCGACGCCGGATCCGCCATCCTCCTGCACCGCGACACGCACACGAAAGCGGTGGCCACTCTGATCTCCACCGCCTCCCACGCCTCACCCGGCCTGGAAGCCCTGCACCGTGGCTCCACCCAGTGGTACAGCGGTGACACCTACCGGCCACCGATCCAACTGCGGCAGCGGAAAGGAGAATGGCTCGCCGCTCACGGAGGATCCGGCAGCGTCGACAGCATCAACACCACCGGCGTGAACGCCGTACTCAAGACCGCGCTGTATGCCGCAGAGCTCGAACTCGACGACATCAGCTGGGTGCTCTGCCCGCACTACGGGGACAACCTGACCCAACGCCATTGTCTCGCGCCCCTGGGCATCCCCGAGGGCCGCACGACCGCCTTCCTCGGCCGAGCTCTTGGGCACATGGGTGCCTCCGACCAGATCGTCGACCTGCACCACCTCCTCACACGACGCCTGGTCAACCCCGGTGACCACGTCGTACTGCTCGGCATCGGTGTGGGCATGACCTGGACCGCGGCCGTCCTCCGCATCCACCCGCACTGAAACCGCGGCTGTCTCCGCTCGAACTCCCGCATCAGGACACGTGTGCCCGGAATGCGGACTGAAAGAAAACCCGAGAAGTCAGGAGAATCCCATGAACACACTCACGCGACGAGCCCTGATCACGGCCTGGTTCAGCGTGGTCGTGGCGTTGCCCGCCGCCGCAGGAACCGCGGCGGCCGATGCTGGACCCGGTTATGGCTGCCTCGGCGGAACCTGCGGCCTGGCCAGTTGGCCAACCCAAGCGCCGCACCACCCCCACACCAGGTAGCCGCCGTGCGCACAACGCCACACCCCCACCGACCGGGGTTGCTCACCGCACGGGCAACCCCGGCCTCCGCCGACCGACCGTTCATCTCGCTCGGTGAACATCCACGTCCCCCGACCGCCTCGCTCATTGGCCCAGCGATCCGCCATGAATAGGAGATCTCAATGAGAACAAAAGGGTTTACCACCGTTACCATCGTCCTTGCCGGACTCTTGATGTCAGGTGTGGGCGGAGCCGCGTACGCGGAAGGTTCTTGCCCGGCTGGATACAGCTTCTCCATTCAGGACGGTGCCCGTATCCACAGGTCCAACGACCTGAAGTCGCCCGTCGACGGCATCTACTACACACACCACGACTACCGCGTCCACCAGTTCCTCGGCGGTACATCCACAACACCGCACTGGGTCAACTTGACCGACGTCACCACCGGTGTGTCCGGCTGGGTGAACGGCAGCGTCGCAACCTGCTTCGCCCTTACCTCACCAAGCAGGTAGCCAGGGCCAAGCAATAACGCACCAACTCATAACCCGCTGCGTCCAGCGAAATCCTGATCTTTTCCTTCCATTCACATTCCTCCCATGGATGAAGTGTGTCCACATTAGAAGAGTGTATCGCAATGAAAAGAACCGATCATTCTTGCTCGGAGAGCAAAACCGTTGCAGCGACGGGCGATTCGGATACCCGCCGCCGACGCCGGCGGTCCGCCGCGCTCTGTCTCTCCGCGATGAGCATGCTGGCCGCGTTCACTGCCGGTGCCACCCATGCCACGGCAGCATCCGATTCCGGACACGACACCACGCAACAACGAGCCGCCTGCGGCTTCTCCTGGTGGACGGAATCAGCGGGACTGTTCGACTACTACGTCCACGTACACCACTCATGCGCACCCGGCCGATGGGTCGGCATCAACATGTACGGCTTCGATCCATGCCAAAAGCTCGACCACAACGGCTGGACGACATTCCGCCTACGCCAGAACGGTGTCCCTGCTGACAGCCTCTACCTGGATTGCCGCTAGCCGGGCATTCCGCACATGAGGGTTGATCAACTCGGCCTGGTCGTCATGTTCTGGTATTTGATCATCTTGGTTTGGTCGGGTCGACAC
>NZ_JBSFLZ010000167.1:0-12976 GCF_053599315.1 Saccharopolyspora sp. NPDC000995 | reverse complement strand
ACTGAACCTGATCAGACTCGACGCTTGGTGGAACAGCCACCCGCTCGACCGGACCCGCACCAGCCACCTCGCCCGCCTCGAACTCAGCCTGGCAGGCTAAACCAATTAACCACCAGGATCAGCACCGACCCTGCTGGTTAATTTCGGCGAGTTGTTGGGGCTGTTTGGGAAGGTGCGGGCGTGAGGCGAACGGACCGTTCGCGTCGTCTACCGATGCGAACAGGCCGTCCACCGCACACCGGTTGGCGAGGCAGTACCGGAGCGCTCCCGTGGTGAAACCAGCCCCTCGCGGAATTAGCCAGCAGGGTCGGCGGAAGGCGGAGTGGTGGTCGAGTTTCCGGCAGTGGCGGGGATCGCGGTGGTGGCGCTGGGCATGGTGCTCACGCCCGGGCCTAACATGTTCTACCTGGTGTCGCGGTCACTGACGCAGGGGCGGCCGGCCGGGTTGGTGTCGCTGCTGGGGGTGGCGGTGGGGTTCCTGGTGTACGCCGCGGCCGCTACCGCCGGCATCGCCACGGTGTTCGCCCTGGTGCCCGCACTGTACACGGTGTTGCAGATCACCGGTGCGGCGTACTTGCTGTGGTTGGGGTGGCAGGCGGTGAGACCGGGCGGGGCGTCGGTGTTCGCGCCGGTGCCCACTGCCGGCTACGGGCCAGGTCGGTTGTTCGCGATGGGTTTGGTGACCAACCTGCTCAACCCGAAGATCGCGGTTCTCTACGTGTCGTTGCTGCCGCAGTTCATCGACCCCGCTCGCGGCGGAGTGGCGTTGCAGAGCCTGACGTTGAGCGTGGTGCAGATCGTGGTGGCGTTGTCGGTCAACGCGCTGATCGTGGTGACTGCCGGTTCGGTGGCGGGTGTGCTAGCGCGGCGGCCGGTGTGGCTGCGGGTGCAGCGCTACTTCATGGGCACGGTGCTGGTCGGGTTGGCGGTGCGGTTGCTGACCGATCGGACCCGTCCGGCGTGACACCGAGGACTTCCTGCAAGCCGTTGGCGCCGTGTTCGGTGAGTTTCAGCGCACGCCGCTGAGGTCTGCGGACCAGCCAGCCGGTGTCGAGCAGCGCGGTCAGCAACGCCGCGCCCAGCCGCCCGGCGAGATGGTGGCGCTGTTCGCTCCAGTCCACGCAGAACCGAAGCAGCGGCCGCCGTGACGGTCCGGCCTGCATGGCGTGCAAATTTACGCCCAGTGCGGCGAAGACCGGTCCGGCGTGCGGACCGAGCTGGTAGGGGTGGTCGCGGAGCTGCACGGACAGGACATCGCCGGGGCGGCGCCGGGTGTTGGGGATGCCGTCTTCGGTGGCGAGTGCTCCGCGGTCCAGCAGTGCCGCGGTGACCGCGACACCGAGCCGACCGGCGAGGTGGTCGTAGCAGCTGCGGGCTTCGCGCACCGCGGCGGCGCGGGTGCCCTGGCGCAGCGAGCGCACCGGTTCGGCTGGTGCGATCGCTGCGAGTGCTTCCAGCACGGCAGCCACCCGGTCGTCGACGAGCCGGAAGTAGCGGTGCCGCCCGGACCTCTCGGCCTCGATCAGTCCGCCGGCGCAAAGCTTGGTCAGGTGGGCGCTGGCGGCGCTGGCCGACAACCCGGCTTCCGCGGCCAGCACCGACGCGGGTAGCGCACGCCCGTCGGCCAGCGCCTGCAACACCCTGGCGCGGCCGGGTTCGGCGAACAGCCCGGCCACCTGGGCGATGTCGCAGTCTCCCCGGATTGCCATGGCTCCATGATGCGCCCGCGACGTTTCAGGCTGGCGTGAACTGTTGCGGGTGCAGTCTCGGGACGTGTTAATGCGACGAGGTGTTGGTTCTCCCGCGCTGGTGCTTGTGGTGATGTGCGCGGGCATGTTCCTGGTGCTGCTGGATGTCACGGTGGTCAACGTGGCTCTTCCCAGCATCCGCGGTTCGCTGGGCGTGGGAATAGCCGGGGCGCAGTGGGTGGTCGACGGGTACGCCTTGGCCATCGCCGGGTTGTTGCTGGTCGGTGGCATGTTAGGCGACCGTTTCGGGCACCGCCGGTTGGTGCTGGCGGGCATGGTGCTCTTCGGTTGGGCATCGCTGGGGTGTGTGCTGGCCCCAGGGCTTGGAGTGCTGGTCGCTTCCCGCGCGGTGCAGGGCGCTGGGGCAGCGTTGCTGCTGCCTGGCAGCATGGCGGTGATCACCGGGGTGTATCCGGATCCCGCGGCACGGGCCCGGGCCTTGGGTGTGTGGTCTGCGGTGTCATCGCTGGCGTTGCCGGCCGGTCCGCTGCTCGGTGGTGTGCTGGTCGAGTGGGGCGGCTGGCGGCTGGTGTTCGCGCTGAACGTGGCGGTGGTGATCGCCGCGGTCGTGGGGATTGGCATGGTGGTGCCGGATCTGCCCAGTGATCCTGCACAGCGGGTGCGCGTCGGGGTGCTGGCGGGCGCGGTCACCGGATTGACCGCGGTGGTGTTCGCGGTGATCGAGGCGGGCCGGGCCGGCGTGGACGTGCTGGTGCTGGCAGCGCTGCTGGCGGCGTTGGTCGCACTGTGGGTGGCCGGGCGCCGGGTACCGCGCGCGATGCTGGGCAACCGGCCGTTCCTGGCGGCGAACTCGGTGGCGCTGCTGATGAATCTCGGCATGAACGGCACGTTGTTCGTGCTCACCCAGTACCTGCAGAACCTCGGCGGGTACTCGCCGGCGCGCACGGGTTTACTGCTGTTGCCGATGTCGGTTCCGCTGGTGCTGCTGGCGCCGGTGGCCGGGCGGATGGTGGCGCGGTTCGGGCCTCAGGTGCCGATGCTGTGCGGCGCGGCGATCGCGGCGGCGGGATCGGGGTTCTGGGGCCTGGCGTCGCCGGACGGTGGTTATGCCGAGGTGGTGCCAGTGCTGGTGGCGTGCGGGGTTGGTGCCGGGTTGCTGACCACATCGGTGGTGACTGCCGCGGTCGGCGCGCTTGGGCCGCAGCGGTCGGGGCTGGCCAGCGGGGTGAACAACACCATGCGGCAGACCGGTACGGCGCTGGGCGTCGCCGTGTTCGGCGCGGTGGCGGGTTCTCCGGGCGCACCTGCAGATACTGCCGGACTGCACCATCTGGCGGTCGTCGGGGTGCTGCTGTGGCTGGTGGCGATCACCTTCAGCGTCACCGCCGGGATTTCCGCCCGGTCGACTCGGTGCGCAACCGGCCGCGTTCCGGCAGCGCGGTGACCGGGCCGAACGTCAGGTTCTGAGCAGATCGGCTTCGGGCTGCTCGGGGTGCCGGGATGGCGCAATGGTGAGGCGACCAGCGCCGTGGCAGAGACGACCAGGCCGGTGACCCCGAGCCACAGCGGGGTGCGGTGGGTCGCGGCGTCGGCGACCACACCCCCCGAGCGGGGCGCCGAGCACGCTGGCGTCGCGGTCGATGCCGTCCAGAACCGGCGTTAGCCTGCGAGGCTGGCGACGCGTGGCATGCCGGGAACGTAGCAACGATTTCGCCCCGGTTTTCCCCTGCGGACGTGATCAACCACTGTACATTGCCCGGGGTGTTAGATCATGCGTTTGCCGCCGCCTGCGTAGATGGTCTGGCCGGTGATCCAGCGGGCTTGGTGGGAGGCGAGGAAGACCGCGAGGTCGGCGATGTCGTCGGGGCGGCCGACGCGGCCCAGCGGGCTGAACTCGGCGAAGCGGGTGTTCATGTCGTCGCTGATCCACCCGGTCTGTACCGGGCCGGGCGAGATGGTGTTGACGGTGATGCCCGCGGGGCCGAGTTCGGTGGCTGCGGAGCGGCTCAGCGATTCCAGGGCGTTCTTGGTGGCCCAGTACGAGATCTGGTCGGGTGCGCCGGAGGCGGCATCGGTGGAGATGTTGACGATGCGGCCCCAGCGCGCCTTGCGGCGCAGGTGGCGGCGGTGGAATTCGGCCATCAGCAGTGCCGGGGCGCGGGTGTTGACCACATGGTGGGCGTCGAGGCTGGCCGCGGTGACGGTGGTGGCACCGCGTGCGGGGCCGGGCCGGAAGGTGTCGGGCACGCAGTGCGCGGCGTTGTTGACGAGGATTTCCACGGGCCCGAGGTGGGTTTCGGCGTGGTCGAAGATCGCCGGTGCGGCGGCTGGGTCTGCGAGGTCGACTGCCAGGGATTCGGCGTCGGCGCCGTCGGCGCGCAAGGCGTCGCGCACGTGGTCGGTGCTGGTGGCCTTGGCCGCACTGTAGGTGCGGTCGGCGCCGGTGGTGGTGCTGCCCGGGGGTGCTTCGGGATCTGAGGCGAGCACGACCTTGACGCCCTGGCGGGCCAGGGCGCGGGCGATGCCGGCGCCGATGCCCAGCGGGCTGTCGGCGCCGGTGATCACGGCGACGCGGTCGCGCAGGCGGGGGTCGATCACGCGGTCCTCTCGAATCGTTTGATGTGGTCGGTGATGGTGGCCTCTGGTGCAGGGCCGTGGGCAGGGCGTGGCCGAGCCCGGGGATGGTCTCGCAGCGGGCGCCGGGGAAGAGGTCGGCGTTGTGCAGTCCGTGCGGACGTGGGTTGATGGGGTCACGCGGGCCCTGAATGACCAGGGTCGGGGTGGTGACGTGGCGCAGTTCGGCGCCGCGTTCGGTGGGCACGGGGGTGGCGAAGGCGTGTGCGCTGGGCTGCTGGTAGCTGCCGGCGTGATCGATCGCGGCGTTCTCCCAGCGGCGGAATTCCGCTTCGTTGAAGGGGGTCTGCGTCGCCTGCCAGCAGCCGCCATTCGGCCAATCGTCGCTGCAGCGCGGTCGCGGTCGGGTGCGGGATCGCCGCGGTGGCCCAGCGCCGTGACGATCTGTGGGGTGGGCGCGGACAGCTCGGTGGGTTCGCCTTCGACGGCGGGGCGCAGTGCTTCGGCGAAGTCGGCGTCGAGGGCGGCGGTGGCCAGCAGGGTCAGGGTGCGCAGCCGGTCGCGGTGGTCCAGGGCGAGCAGTTGACCGAGGGTGCGGCCCATGGACATGCCCACCACGTGCATCCGCGTCCAGTCAAGGCGAGTGCGTTGGCTTCGGCCCCGCAGCGCCTGGTACCAGTGCCGCGTTTTGGCGGTGGCGATGCCGTGCCAGTCGAGGACCGCCACGGCGTCGCGGGCGAGGTCCTCCAGCGCGTAGCCGGTGATGTCCAGGTGGGTGGAGCCGGTGTCGCGGTGGTCGTAGCGCAGGGCGTGCAGGTGCTGCGCCACGAGGGCGTCGGTGAACTCGTCGGGCCAGCCCAGTTCGTTGGCGTTGGCGCCCATGATCAGCAGTACCGGCGGGTCTGCGGGGTCGCAGCGGGATTCGGTCCAAAGCCGCAGCCCGTCGGGGGTGGCGACGTGGAGTTCAGGCATCGAGCAGACCTTCCTGGCGGGCCAGTGCGGCGAGGTCTTTGGGCTGGCCTGCCATGATGGTGCGGACGTGCGCGGTGATGGTCTCGATGGGCCAGTTCCACCAGGCGATGCGTTGCAGCAGTTCGACGTCGGCGTCGTAGAAGCGGCGGTGGATCTCCCGGGCGGGGTTGCCGCCGGCGACGCCGTAGGCGGGGATGTCGCCGGTGACCACGGCGCCGGTGGCGATGATCGCGCCGTCGCCGATGTGCACGCCGGGCATGATGGTGGCGTCGCGGCCGATCCAGACGTCGTTGCCGATCACGGTGTCGCCCGTGATCGGAAGGTCGGCGGCGATGTCGAGGGTGGCCTCGGTCCAGGCTCCGCCGAACATGGTGAACGGGTAGGTGGAGCAACCGATCATGGGGTGGTTGGCGGCGGGCATGGTGAACCGCGCCCCGGTGGCCAGCGCGCAGAACCGGCCGATGCGCAGCTTCGCGGGCCCGTAGTTGTAGAGCACGTTGCGGGTTTCGAATTCGGCGGCGCCGCCGGGGTCGTCGTAGTAGGTGTACTCGCCGATCTCGATCAGCGGCGAGCGGACCACTGTAGACAGGAAGGCCACGTTGGTCAGTTCTGGCCGGGTGCTGGGGTGCACGCGGGTGGGGTCGGGTGTGTCGGACATGGCGGTGGCTCCCCTCAGGCGCTGCTGCGGCCGTCGTGCAAGTTCAGGGTGGGCCCGTTCCGGCGCTGCCGCAGCCAGCGGTCGTGGCTGGCGACGACGATGGCCCCGCAAGCGGTGTGCAGGGCGTCTTCGAGTTCGCTGACGAGGGTCAGCGACAGGTGGTTGGCGGGTTCGTCCAGTAACAACACCTGTGGTGGGTCGGCGAGCAGCAGGGCCCAGGGCCAGCCGGCGGCGCTGGCCGGGCGACAGCGCCCCGAAGGGCCGGTCGAGGTCAGCGGGGGCCAGCAGCACGCTGCCGGTGTCAGGTGCCAGCCGGCCGGCGGCCACAATCCGCAGCAGGGTGGATCTGCCCGCACCGTTCTCACCGACCAGGCCGATGCGTTGGCCGGGCGAGGCGGTCAGCGACACTCCGTCGAGGACGCGGCGGTCCGCATAGGACTTGCCGAGATCACGTGCGAGCAGGACGAAGGACACTGAATTTCACGCACCCCGGATTCGATGACAGTTGCCGCCGGGCATGGTTCAACGCGACCGGTGGAAGGGGCGCGGAAGCCTCGGACGCGGGCCTGGCTCGAAGTCAGTTCTTCATAGCGCCGATGATCCTAGCGACACGCCCGCGGTGGCTGTCAACGCATTTGTTCCACCTGGAACGGCCCCGCTCTTTGCAGGAATGGCAGTGGGCGCGCTAATTCACTTGCCTGTACCGGTGCTCGGGTGTAGCCCATGTCGAATGCTGCAAGAGGTCCCCGCCGGTGCGCCTTCGGTGCTGTCTAACGAGACCACAACGGTGTCCTACACGCCGGTGTCCGGTGCGTTACACACCATCCACGTGCTGGCCATCGACGGGCCGGACGCGTTGGAGCTGCTGCGCGCGGAGTTGCCGGGATGGACCGTGCTGACCGCTCCCGCCGATGGCGAGGCCCTGCGGCGGGCAGGTGCGCGGCTGAAGCGGCATGCGCACGCGATGCAACGCGATCTGCGGTCCGATCCACCGCCACGGGCGTGGGCGCGGTTGCTCCCTGCGCAGCCGCTGTGGGTGGTGGCCTGTGATCGCCCGGCATCGGAGCTGCTCGGCGCGTGGCGGGAGGCGTTCCCGACGGACCATGCGGACCGGGTTTCCGACAACGATCAGCAGGTCCTGACGGAGTTGCTGCAGCCGCTGCTGACCGGCCGGGCGCTGGGGCCGGTGCTGGCGTGCAGCGCTGTGGTCGTCGATGCCGAGGACCGGGTCGTGGCGGGTCTGGTGGTCAACGACCGCGAAGGTGTTCCGTGGGTCGGTGGGGTGTTCCGCCGCCCGGCCGCCGAGTTCGCCGGGCTGGGCGGACTGCTGCTGCGGCGCGCCATGGCGTGGTTGAGCGAGCGGGGCTGGAACGAGGTGGGGTTGGCCGTCACTGTCGGCAATCCCGCGCAACAGCTGTACGAACGGCTGGGGTTCACCATCACCGGGACCAAGATGACGCTTGAGCTGCCCTGACCACACCGTCCCGCAGCAGCGCACCGCGCTGCGGGGCGGGTTAGGATGGCAGCGTGATTCGCAGTTCGTGCCTCGCGTGGTGGCGCTCCGCTTAGGAGCGGCCGATCACCTTGCGCACACCTCGGGCCGTTCGGATGGACGGCCCTTCTTCGTGTTCTCCACACGTCCTGGGCGTCGGCCGGACCCCGCCACCTGATGAGGAGAACCATTCATGACCACCGTGATCGAGACATCCACCGCCGCGCGCCGAAGCACCGAGCTCAAGGAGCTGATCTCGTTGCACCCCAACGTTTTCCGGGTGCTAACCGGGGATCGTCCGACCGGGCTGCTGCACCTGGGGCACTACTTCGGCACCCTGCACAACCGGGTCCGGTTGCAGCGCCTGGGCGTGGAGCTGCTGGTGATCGTCGCCGACTACCAGGTGCTCACCGACCGCGATGTCGCAGAACGCCTCGACGAGCACGTGCAGAACCTGTTGCTGGACTACCTGGCGGCCGGGATCGACCCGCAGCGCGCCACGATCTTCACCCACAGCGCGGTCGCGGCACCTGGAGCTGACCCGCACGATCGCGCGCCGCTTCAACGCCCGCTACGGGCGGCTGCTGCCCGAGCCGGATGCGCTACTGTCGTCGGCCCCGCTGCTGCTGGGCACCGACGGCACCAAGATGAGCAAGAGCCGCGGCAACTCGATCACGCTGGCGGCCACGGCCGACGAGACCGCGAGGCTGATCCGGGGCGCGAAGACGGATGCGCAGCGCCACATCACCTACGACCCGCAGTCCCGCCCGGAGGTTTCCAGCCTCGTGCTGCTGGCGGCGTTGTGCACCGAGCGGGATCCGCACGATGTCGCCGAGGACATCAGCTCCGGGGGCGCGGCGGCGTTGAAGCGCACCGTCACCGAGGCGGTCAACGAGCACCTGGCACCGATGCGGGAACGCCGTGCCGCCTTCGCGCAGGATCGCGGCTATCTGCGCCGGATCCTACGCGAAGGCAACGAACGGGCCAACGCCATCGCCGAGACGACCCTGGCCGAGGTTCGCTCAGCGATGGGCACCCACTACTGAACGGGTCAGACACCGATCGCGCATCACGGGCCACCTCGTCGACGTGGTCGAGGTACTCGGTGTAGTGGGTGACCATGACGGTGGCGACTGGTGCTGAGAAGTGACCTCGGCCGGCAGTTCGATGATCTGGCGCCCGCCGTCGTGGTCGAGCACGGCGGTCGGGTCGTCGACCAGCAGCACCGTCGCGCAACCACGCGGGCTCCCACACCGAGGCAACCTCGACGTCATCGAACGCCACCAGTGCGAACCGGCCGGTGTGACGAGGCGGTCCAGCGCAGCACCCGGATCTTGTCGCCGGTGGGCAAGGATCGCAGCGCCAAGTTGGATTGAATCAGGTCCCAGTGCTGGGTGCGGGTGGCGGTGAAGTCCTGCGCGGTGTCCTGTCAGGCGTGGTGGGTAATACCGCGGCGGGTGAGTCCAGCGGTGGTCTCTCAGACAGCCACGCGCTGCTCGGCTCAGCGGCCCCGACGATGAGCTGGTGCTCGGTGAGTTCGCGCAGCGCCAGCCCGTCCCCGGCGCCGATGTCCAGCAGCCACTGGGGCCGATGCTGCCGGTAGAACTCGCGCAGCGCGGCGGATGTCGCCTCGAAGAGACCGATGTCGCCGCCACCTCGGATGAACGCCCGGAACGCTGCAAGCAAATGGACCGCAGTGGCTTCGCCGTTGGCGATGATCGCCGACAGCAACCGGGCCGGCTCGCTGTTCGCCGGTGATGAAGGTCTGGGCTGCTTCGGTGGCGTGGTGGGCGGGTGGCAGCGTCGCCGCTGCTGTGCGCCCAAATCGCCACCTAAAGCGCCGATTCGGCGTCGTCGGGGGAGACGTCCGTGGGCGCGGCCCCAGTGCGGCGGGCGTGGTGGACCTGATCGACCGTCATGGGGATCCGTTTCCAGGGACCGTCGATGTAAGGCTTTCCACACAGGGACAACCGGAACCTGGCCTCGTGGGTTCGACGAGGCCGAGCTCACGCAACTGCCACACGTCGGATTTGCAGCATGACACCGGCCGTCCTTGGTCGGCCGCGAGTTCGGCGGCGCGCAAGCCGGGGCGCCGCCGCAGTGCTTCCAGGACGGTCCTCGTCCAAGGTCCGCGCGGGGCGGAGACCTCCAGCTGCGCCAGCTGCCGGCCTATCGCGGCCCGTTCACGCGGACGCAAGTCCACCGGTTGCGGTGGCAGCTCGAGTGCGGGGCCGTCGGAGCGGAGCGTCAGGCGGTAGACAGCGCCGCGGCCGTCCCTGTCCAAAGAGGACCGTAGTCCCGCGGCGGAGATAAAGCCCGCGCGCTGCGTCGATGTCGGTGATCCGGCCCGGATCGACCTCGGGAACCTCGCCGATGCCGACCAGCCCGACCGCGGCGCGCAGCCGCGATCCGGCCTGCACCTGCGGGCTGGGCCAGCGCTGGAACGCCAGGGTGATCTCGCCGCTGGCCACGCCGCGCAGGATCCGGTTGCTCAACACACACCACCACGCTAGTACCTCCGCCCCACCCCCAGGCGATCGTGGTATCGCCGATCCGGGCGAGGCGAGATGACTGAAGACGATCACGAAACGGGCCGCCAGCTTCCGCGCGCACGCCGGATCGGGGGAGAATCGGCGCATGTTGCAGGTCTGCCTCAACGGCGCGCGGTCCCCGCGCGAGCACTTCCACCTGCCCGTGCGCCCGGAGGAGTTGGCCAAGGCCGCCGCCGACAGCATCGCCGCCGGCGCCACCGACATCCACTTGCACCCCAAAACGCCCGACGGTACCGACAGCCTCGATCCACACCTGGTCGCAGCCACGTTGCGCGCGGTGCGCGCCGCGGCTCCCGGAGTCCCGGTCGGGGTCACCACCGGCGTGTGGACCGCCCCGGACCCAGCCGACCGGATCCGGGCCATCCGGGCATGGACGGTGCTGCCCGATCACGCCTCGGTCAACTGGCATGAACCTGGCGCCGACGACGTCGCAGCCGTGCTGCTGGAGCGTGGTGTCGGCATCGAGGCAGGCATCTTCTCCGGCACCGACAGCGACCGCCAGTTCCTGCATTCCCCGCACCGCAGCCGGGTGCTGCGGGTGTCGGCAAAGGTCACCGACCTGACCGCGCGGGGCGCGGCGACCACCGCTGAAGCGCTGCTGGAACGGCTGCGCCCTGCGGCGACGCCGATCCTGCTGCATGGCGCCGCCGCCGGGGCGTGGCCGGTACTCACCGTCGCCGCCCGCCGCGGCCTGGCCACCCGCATCGGTCTGGAGGACACGCTGCTGCTGCCCGACGGGCAGGTCGCTGCCGACAACGCCGAACTCGTCACCGCCGCAACCCGGATTCTCGCCAAGGACGCCTCATGACCGCCGTCGACCACCAGCAACTCGTCGAACTCATGCCGTTCGCGGTATCGCTGAGCGTGCAGATCGACGCCGAGAGCGCCGAAGAGGTCCGCGGGCCCCTGGACTGGGCGCCGAAGCGCTGCACATCCGGGGGGAGTGCTGCACGGGGGAGCGGTCATGGCGCTGGCCTACTCGACGGCGCGGTCTGCGCGTTGCTGAACCTGCATGAGGGCGCGCACACGGCCACGATCGAGTCGAAGACGAACTTCTTCCGCGCGCTGCGCGAGGGCACGTTGCACGCGGTCAGCGGTCCGCTGCACATTGGCCGCACGAGCATAGCGGTGCAGACGGAGCTGCCGGACGACTCCAGGCGCCGCATCGGGCACACCACCCAGACCCAGGCCGTGCTCACCGCCTGAGCACCCCGGGAAAGCATATTTCCCAGCGGCTATATTTACGAGATGGCAAGTACCTTCGAAGTCCTGGCCGAACCACACCGCCGAAACATCCTCGACCTGCTGCGCACCGGAGAACAAGCCGTCGGCGACCTCGTCGACCGCCTGCCGCTGAGCCAACCCACGGTCTCCAAACACCTCAAGGTGCTACGCCAGGCCGGGCTGGTCGAAGTCCGCCAGGACGCCCAACGCCGCTGGTACCGACTGCGCCCCGAACCGCTAGCCGAGATCGACGCCTGGCTGGCGCCCTACCGGCAAATGTGGCACGACCGCCTCAACGCCCTACAACGCCACCTCGACAACATGCCCGACCCGAAGGACACCCAGCCATGAACACCGACACGACCGTCACAATGATCGGCAACCACCCAGTGCTGCGCCTGCAACGCCTGCTGCACCACCCACCAGAGAAGGTCTGGCGCGCCATCACCGACCCGACCGAACTGACCCACTGGTTCCCAGCCCACATCGACTTCGACCAGCCGACCCCCGGCACACCGATGTACTTCACCTTCGAAGGATCAGACACCTCCGGCGACGGGGAAATCCTCGAAGCTGACCCACCGAAGGTCTTCACCTTCCGCTGGAACACCGACGTCATCCGCTGCGAACTGCTCCCGCACCCCGAAGGCTGCCTGCTGGTGTTCAGCCACACCCTGCGCGGACCCGACAGCGACCGCCCGTCCACCGCCCGCCACGCCGCCGGCTGGGACGCCTGCCTCGACAGCCTGACCGCCCGGATCGAGGGCACGACCGCCGAATTCTCCACGCAGACCTGGTTCGAACGCGCCGAGGCCTACATCGAGCAATTCGGACTCGGCGAAGGAGAACTTTACCCGACCGACAACGGCTGGACGCTCCACTTCGAACGCGACTTCGTCCAACCACCCCAGCAGGTCTGGGCCCTCATCACCGGCGACAGCCACCCCACCACAGGCGACGAACCACCACTGCAGAGCACCCACGGATTCGGCCAAGCCGGCGCGCTCACCGCCCTCCAAGCCCCCAACGTCCTGGAATACGCCTGGCAACCAGGTGGCACCGTGCGATTCCAGCTCCGCGATCAAAACCCCATCGGCACCCGCCTGACGCTGACCCACACCCTGCCCGCCACGCAGACCACCGAACGCGCCACCCTGCTGGCGGCATGGCAGGTATACCTCGAGATCGTGTTCGCAGCCCTGCACGGCGACACCTTCTGCCCGTGGCCCACCGACCGCACCGAGCAACTGCGCGAGCACTACGCACAACACCTGCGCGACACCCTGTGAGACCAAAGCGCGGATAATCCGCTGCCCGCCAAAACAGCACCTACACACGATGATCTTCATCACCACCAAGTTCCGAGTCCGCCCCGAACATGCCAACCAATGGCCGCAGATCGCCGCCGAATTCACCCAGACGACCCGCGCCGAACCCCCGGCTGCCTGTGGTTCGACTGGTCCCGCAGCCTCGACGACCCCAACGAATACGTCCTGGTCGAAGCTTTCCGCGACGACGCAGCAGGCGCCGCGCACATCCAATCCGAACACTTCAAGAAGGCGCAGCAGACCCTGCCCCCGTACCTCGCCGAAACCCCGCAGATCATCAACACGACCCTGACGCAGCAAGACTGGCCCCTGCTGGGCGAAATCGCCGTACCCGAGAACTGAACCGCCCGGGGGGTGCCTCTATGTGCTTTCGTCAAGTGAGGCGTGGGGTTCTGGGTTGGTAGAAGGCGCCGTCACGGAGCATTGCGAACAAGACGCTGATGCGGTGGCGGGCGAGGCGGAGGAGG
>NZ_JBSFLZ010000166.1:0-13207 GCF_053599315.1 Saccharopolyspora sp. NPDC000995 | reverse complement strand
GGGTGGTTACAAGGAACGCCGATGCTTCCCCCATCTCCAGGCCATGATCACGCCGCCACGCCGCACACCCCCCACAAAACTGCGAAACCTCAGTACCGCGGTGCACAGTTTCAACTGAAACTGCGCCCAAGCACGGGGAGATCACTGGGGCGTTGGGTCAGAGCCCGTTGGGACGTTGGGGCCAGGGCGGAATGAAGGCCAGGTAGTCTTGGCTTACTTTGAGGGGAAGCTCGCCGGGCGTTTGGTGAGAGAGGACGCGAATCCTTCGGCCGCGTCGGCGGTGTCGAACGAGTCGACCCGCTCGGCGCGCATGACGTGCGTGAACCCGTTGAGCTTGGCTGGCCGTTTCGGGGTGATGGTCGCGATGCCGTAGGAGACCTCGTAGGCGATCTGCTCGTAGATCATCGCACCATCCACTCGCCGGTGAACTTCGGTTATGGCCCGCCGCAGAAGCGCCGTCCGCGCCTTTGAGCAACACCCGCACGCCGTCGTCGGTCGCCGCCTACTTCAGCGCATCGTGTAGCGCAGACAACGTCGCCCGTCGATGGCGTTCTTCCGGCGCGGCCGGTTGATCGTCACCGTCAGCACGGGGCCATCCTGGGTCAGCAGAACCGTGTCACAGTCCATTGTGCTCACGGGCCCCATCATTTCGCGGTAGCCCGCCGACTGTGTATCGTTCGTTAAGTTAGCATCCGGCAACGCCATGCCCCAAGCGCCGATCCCGCTTGAAAACCACGAGGCGCAATGGAAAAGTCGGACGCAGGCGTCTCGGACCAGTCCCTGCCGGGAGGGGAAGCGATGGCCACCGACGAAGACGACGACGACTTCCTGCGCGCGACGATCGACGAAGCCGAGAATTCGGCCCTGATGCCCGCGCTCGCCCAGCTCACCGGTGATCTGACGCTCCGCGACGAACTGCGCCCCGACCCGGCCGACCACCTCAGCCCGCAGGGCGCGCCCAGCGACGAGCAGCTGGCCGCCGCCCGCGAGCTCGCACTGCGCACCCTGAGCGACTGGCGCGACCGGGGCTGCCCGGACGCGCCCGAGATGACCGCCGACGAGGTCGGGCAACTCATCGCCTTCACCACCGGCGGCGCCCTGGGCCGCTACCTCCCGCTGCTGGTCGAGGAACTGGCCCACGACGGCGGCCCGGGCCGCCCCGGCTGGATGAAGGCCGAGCTCGCTCCAGACTCGCCGTTGTACTTTTTGATCATCGGCGCCGGGATGTCCCGGCTGGCACCGTGCACCGACTGCGGCAGTCCGGGGTGTCGTTCGAGATCGTCGAAAAGAACTGCGAAGTCGGCGGCATCTGGCTGGAGAACACCTACCCGGGCTGCCGGGGCGGCATCACCAACCACTTTTACAGCTTCTCCCCCACTGAGAAGCAAGGCCGGGTCGGGGTAGCTCTCCACCCAGCAGGCGCTGCTGAACTACTTCCGGGACTTCACCGACGAGCGGGATGCCAAGCGCGGCACGCGGCATCAAACCTGGATCCGGTGCCCCCTGGGCTGCGGTGGCTGTTGCGCAACGTGTCGCATTACGCCCAGTGGTACAGATTCTGGCTGTTCTGCCGCTCCGTGGGGGAGGTCCTCCCGGCCGTCGCGGTCAATCCGGACTGGACCAGCGATCCAGGAGATCACGACCACCGGCCTGCGCACCGCCTACGGACAGCCGCACGAGGCCGACGTGCTGATCCTCGCAACCGGCTTCCATGCCTCGAACTACCTCACGCTGATGCGGATCACCGGCCACGGCGGCATC
Organism: Saccharopolyspora sp. NPDC000995; assembly: GCF_053599315.1. Taxonomy (NCBI): domain Bacteria; kingdom Bacillati; phylum Actinomycetota; class Actinomycetes; order Pseudonocardiales; family Pseudonocardiaceae; genus Saccharopolyspora; species Saccharopolyspora sp. NPDC000995. Next base: position 11,446 of record NZ_JBSFLZ010000166.1, on the reverse strand, counting down.
GACCTGCACGAGCGTTGGGGCCGCGACGCACGCACCTCGGCATCACGGTCCCCGGTTTTCCCGAACCTCTTCCTGGTCTACGGGCCGACCACCAACATCGTCTCCAACAGCAGCATCATCTTCCTCCTTCGAATGCGCCGTGTACCACGTGGGCTGCCTGCAGCTGCTGCTGAAGCGCGGAGAGGCCGCGCTCGACTGCCGCGAGGAAGTGCAGGACGCCTTCAACGCCGACGTCGAGCGCGCCAACCTGCTGATGAGTTGGGGAAAGTCCACAGTGCACAGCTGCTACAAGTACGAGCGCGGCCGGGTGGCGCAGAACTGGCCGTTCTTCCTCATAGAGTACTGAAACGCACGAAGCAGCCCAATCCTGTCGACGTCCGGCTACTGGGCGGGAAAGCGAGTGAGCATGTCCGAAGTGGAGTACCGGCAGTCGCGGTTCTCAGCACCTGCCGGATCCACCGACATCCTGCTGATCCGGCACGGGGAATCCGCCCCGGCGCGCCCGGACCGGGCCTTCCAGCTGGTGGACGGCCAGGGCGATCCGGAGCTCGCCCCGGCGGGCCGGGAGCACGCCGAGCGGGTGGCGGAGCGCCTCGCCGACGTTCAACTGGACGCGATCTACGTGACCACCCTGCGGCGGACCGCGCAGCGCCGCTGGCGGCCCGCCTCGGCCTGACCCCGCTGGTCGAGCCCGACATTCGCGAGGTGCACCTGGGCGACTGGGAGGGCGGGCTGTTCCGGCAGAAGGTCACGCAGAACGACCTGGTGATCCAGCAGATGCACATCGACCGGCCGGGGCGGGGATGGCCGATGGCAATGTGCCGGACGATGCCGGTCCAGGAGGTTTCGCCAGGTAGGTGCCGTTTGCGGCGTCACCGAACACCCAGCAATCGACCGCTTTCACGTTGCCCCACAGCATTTCCATCGGCCGGCGCTGTCTGCTCCAGCCCAGCCGCTCTCGCAGGATCGTCCAGGTCTGGGTGGTCGAGTACCGCACTCCGGTCACCTGTTCGATCTCCTCGGCGACCCGCGCCAGCGTCCACATGCCGGTGCCGAACCCGGCTGCCCGCGGTCCCTGGGTGAGCGCGTCCGCCACCTCGGCCACCTGGTCGTCGGACAGCTTGGGCATCCGCCCGGCGCGACCAGCCCCGGCCAATGCCTGCCGGCCACCGGCCGACCACGCCTAGTGCCACCGGGAGGCGGTCTGCGCCGAGACCCCCAATTCCACCACCACATCGACCTGCCGCTTGCCACGGTCGAACATCTCCGCTGCCCGCATCCGACGCTCCCGCAACGCCTCAAAATCGCGGCGGACAGCTACTTTCTTGCTGCTGCGGGATTTGTGGTGTCCGCCTGCTGGTCGTGAAGATTCTGGCACGCCGCGATCTGCCACCAGGCAGAGGGAATCACGCGTAGCCGACTCACCCTATTACCAAAAGATCCTTAAGTTCGCGGCATGGAGCTACAGCAGCGCGTCCGCTCGATCACGCTGTGGCGGGAAGCGCACGTCTGCCACCACGTCATTGTCGCCTCGCGGGCCTCATTCCCGGCCGGTAGTGCGGCGTGGCCTGCGGCGGCGCGGTGGCCGGTGCCGCCGTCGACCGCGCGCACGGCGGTGTTCATTCCCTGCCTCCGCCCAGCGGGGGCCGCGCCGAACAGCGTCTGCAGCACCTCATGGCGATAGCGCGGCGCTGGCGTGGGCGGCCGGGACTGCCCGCTGCGCTGGCGCTCGTGGTGGGCCAGGACGTGTGCGACGAACTCGTCCGGGTCGGGCTCAAGGTAGAGCTCGGTCGAGGTCACCGGGTTGACCAAGCCTGCCGCCGGTGCATCCGGTCGCCGCGGCCGTGGCGGCTTCGTCGCCATCTTCAGCGATAAGGCGAAGTCCCGTGCGTCCACCTGTGTCGCGCGTTCCCACGGCACGTTTACCGCTCACAGGAACCTCCTCTGCACTTGTCAAGCATGCGGCTGTGAGCCCCTTGGATCTTGCTGGCTGAGCGTGACAGCCTTCGCGGCGCGCCCCGGAGCCTCCGCAAAAACCTGTTGGCGGATGACGACGACCACTGCTACTTTTCCGGAGGCCGTGCGAGAGAACGAGGAGGTGGTACCCGTGAACGCAGTATCGACATGGGTGCTCCCCTCCGGGATCACGGTCGGGCGATAGGTCGTCCGGGAGCGCCGTTGAAGAGCACTCCCGAAAGGCACGACCATGCGATTCACTTCCGAGCAGCGCCTCGACGACGGTGTCCTCGAGCGCGAATTCACCCTCGACGAGATCCCCGGCATCCTGTGGACGCCCGGATCCGCATCCGCACCGGCCCCGCTGATCCTACTCGGCCACCCCGGCGGACTGCACAAGATGTACCCCCGACTGGTGGCCCGGGCCCGGCACTCCGCGGCGGAGGGCTTCGCCGCGGCCACCATCGAGCTCCCCGGAAGCGGTGACCGGCCCCGTTCGGCCGCCGCCGAGGAGGCCCGCGCCGACCTGCACCGGGCACTGGAGGCCGGGGAGCCGGTCGACGACGAGATCGTCGACCGGCTCGTCCTCCCGCTGGTCGAAAAGGCGGTCCCGGAATGGCGGGCTGCCCTGGACGCCCTCCTTTCGCTGCCCGAGATCGGCGGCCCGACCGGGTACGCGGGAGGGGTGATCGCCATCGGCATCCGGCTGGCGGTGGTCGAGCCGCGCATCTCGGCCGCCCTTCTGTTCGCCGGGAGTTTCGTGCCCCGCTCCATGTTCGAAGAGGCCCGGCAGGTCACCATTCCGCTGCAGGTCCTGCTTCAGTGGGACGACGAAGGGAACGACCGGCAGCTGGCCCTGGACCTGTTCGAGGCCTTCGGCTCCAAGGAGAAGACGCTGCATGCCAATATGGGCGGGCACACCGGCGTCCCGCAGTTCGAGGGGGACAACGGGAATCGGTTCTTCGCCCGGCACCTGAAGTGAGGCCGAGCCGTCAGGTCGGCAGCAGACGATGGGAGCTGTCGGCCAGGATGCCGCTCATCGAGGACAGGCCCCCAGCCCTCCTCGATGGCGGTGGCCAGCAGATGCACAATCGCCCCGACCGCGGCGGTACCGGTCGGCGGCGGTACCGGCCGGTCGGAGTGGCGCGTCTCCAGATTGACGTCGGAGAAGGTCCTGCTCGTGTTGGTGTCATGACCCGCCAGAAGCCGACGGCTGGTAGGCCGAGGTGAATCGGCTCTCGCTGTGAATTCGGTGCGCCTCGGCACGCTTGTCGCGCAGGAAGATCAGGGTGAGGTCGACGCCCTCGAACTCGCCGAGTGCTGGGAACGATCCGAGGGAACTCAGGTCTTTGCGGCCCCGCGACGACGGGTATGCAGAGGTCGACCGGCGCGATGCAGGCCAGGCGCTTGGTCTCCTCGCCTTTCTGCCCAGCTTGTCCTTGGCCCGCTGCAGGATGCGACGCAGCGCCCAGTAGGTCAGCGCTTTTGCGCTCCGCGTCGGGTGCGCCAGACCGGCTGGCCTGGAACGAGGAACCCGTCGGCGGCCAGGTAGCGGCCGAGGTAGCGGAAGGCGTCCGGGGACGCCGGCACAGCCTGTCGCTCTCGGGTTCCCTTGCTGACCACGCAGACCAGTTGGCCTGCCCAGTCGATGTCTTCCAGTCCGACCCCGAGCAGCTCACTCGCCTTGGCACCGGAGGACCACGTAGAACTCCAGCAGGGCGCGATCGCGATCCCAGCCCATCTCCGCGAACAGCTCATCCCACAGGTGGTCTGGTATCGCGCGTGGCGCCTGCATCTACTGCGTTTCCATCTGACCGCGATATGTGCGGATCACGTGTCCAATAACGGAAGCCAGGCGTAGGAAGCTCGACGAGCAGAATAACACCAAGAACTGAGGCAGGCTCCTCGGTTACACCGAGGCGAGCAGACGTCGCGGTGTGCTTCCTCGGCACCGCGACGTCTGCTGTCGCCTGTGCGGGGTGATCAGACGTTGTCGCCGATGCCCATGCGCACCTGGGTCTGCTGGGCTCGCTCGGCGGCGGCACTGGCGCCGTAGTGGCGCGGCATCGCGTTTGAACTCCAGCCCAGCAGCAACATCAGGTCCCCCTGTGTCGCCGCCGGCGAGCTTCCACTGGTGGGCGTAGGTGTGACGCCACTGGTGCGCATGCAGACCCGCCAGCCCCGCGGCCTTCCCGAGTCGCTTGAGACGGATCTTGACGCCATTGGCGTTCAGCGGCCGTCCCCCACGATCAGCCAACCACAACTCCGGTAGTTCAGCGCCCTTACGCTTCGCGCGTGCGCGCAGATACCGGCTCACCGCCCGGGCCGTCCTGGCCCCGATCCGCACCCGCCGCACCTTGGCTCCCTTGCCGTGGAAGACGACAGATTCCGTCTTGAGATCGACATCCTCCAGCGTCAGGCCGGCGACCTCCGACAGCCTGGCCCCGGTGTTGCAGAACAGCGGGATGATCGCTTCATCGCGCAAGCTCAGGAAGTCCTTGCCTTTGCATGCTTCGAGCAGTTGTGTCGTCACCTCATCGTCGATCACCGGCACCAGCTTGGTGGGGGCTTTGGGCAACCGGACGCGTTCCAGCGGCGAGCGATCGATCTCCTGCTCGTCGAGCATCAGCCACTTGAAGAACTGCTGCAGAGCCTTGTGCTTGTTCACCGCCGTGGCCGCCGAGCGAGTCTCGATCATCCAGGACTGGAACGCCTCGATGTGGTCCTTGGTGACCTCCGCGGGGTCCTCCGCCGCCGCGCTCGCCTCGGGGTCCGGCGAGTGCTCGGCGAGATAGCGCGCCAGCTGCGCGGCGGCCAGGATGTAGTTGTAGCGGGTCGTCTCCGGGTGGTTGCCCGACCGCAGGCCGCGGTTCCAGTCCCTCAGGTAGCCGGTCCAGGTCGTCGCGAGGCCGTCAGTGAGCCGTTCAAGATCCAAAAGCGGCATGTCCAAGCTCCGAAGTCAAGGGGTCGATAAGCGGCGTGCTCGACTCCGAAGAACGAACCATGATCATAAAAAGAGGGTCTTCACAGGCTCTGACCTGCGAAGACCCTCTTCACTGTCGGGCTGACAGGATTTGAACCTGCGCCCCCTTGACCCACAGTGCCGTCCACAAGAGACACTCACCTGCGAAAACCGAGAAACCGCAGGATAAACCAGTGAAGATCACTACCGTTCAGTGCGGTACAACGCGGTTCATCTCAATAGGATTCTCCCGCTTTCCTCCCGACGCAACCGTCAAAACCTCATGATCTTCCAGGCTCGACCGCCAGTCAGGTGCGTCAGTTCGAACAGCGGCTTGACACGCAACCTGACATCCACCCGCTCCGCGGTGCGCCCGGACGACACCCGAGCCAGCGAGCCCATCCAGCCACGCGAGGAAGGACGCGCCTCCAATCACAGCCAAGCGGGGTGTCATGCACCGACCAAGTCGGTTGCTTAGCGTGGCGTCATGTCCAGACGACTTCGTGGCTTCGGGTGGCTCGTGGTCCTCGTGCTGCCAGTCATCCCCGCGTGCACGACAGCGGTACCGCCGATATCACCGCCGGCCCCCGTACCGCCGACGGCTCCCGCGGTACCGCCCCCGCCAACCCCGCCTGTCGAACCCGCGCCACAGGGATTCGTGGCGCTACACGATATCGATCCCTCGATCATCGAGGAGATCCGCTACGCGGGTCCGCACAATTTCACCGGCGCCCCGGTGCCCGGCTACGACGAGCCGATGTGCGTCGTGACCCGCCCACTGGCCGACGCCCTCCACGCCGCGCAACAGCGACTTCGCGGCCAGGGCTACAGCCTCAAGGTCTACGACTGCTACCGCCCACAACGCTCGGCCCACCGCTTCGTGCAATGGGCGACCGACATCCAAGACCAGCGGATGAAGGCCGAATTCTACCCTGGGGTGGACAAGTCGAAGCTGTTCGACGACGGCTACATCGCGGAGGACTCCGGACACAGCCGGGGCAGTTCCGTCGATCTGACACTGGTGCGCCTGCCCGCCGCCCCGCAGCGCCCCTACACGCCCGGCGAGCCGTTGACGGCATGCACCGCGCCCGCCGGTGAGCGTTTCCCGGACAACAGTGCCGACATGGCCACCGGCTACGACTGCTTCGACACGCTCTCGCACAGCGACGACCCACGCGTGACAGGACAAGCCAGGGCCAACCGGGAACTGCTCCGCGACGTACTCACATCGGTCGGCCTGCAAAACTACAAATACGAATGGTGGCACTTCAACCTGCCCGAAGAACCATTCCCCCATACCTACTTCGACTTCCCGATCAACCGCGCGGCACTGAACCGCTAGCCATTGCTGTCGGCAACCGGGCAGGCACATTGAGATGTAGCAAGCAACTGTCAAGATCTGGCGTAACCACCGAGAGCATGTTGATCAAAAACCGCGCGCCGGTGTTGGGCACGACCGGGTCTGTCCGACCGGTGCCCAGGTGGTGCCTGCGTGGTAGTCCGAGTGCATCCCGGCCTCGTCCACGAAGAAGATCGTCGCGTCCTCGGCTTTCGCCTGGGCGCGAATGGCCGGAAATCCTCGGTCTTCCACCGATCCACGGCCTCGGGTCTTGCTGGTAGGCCCGGTGCAGCGGGCGCTGCGGCGACAGGCCCATGGTGCGCAAGAGCCGACCCACACTGACCGCCGAGAGCTTGACGCCGAACTCGCGGCGAATCACCTTCCGCACCATCTCCCGAGTCCACAACGCGAAATCGAACGACAACTGCCGCGGATCAGCACCCGCGATCAACGCATACAACCGGGCGATCTGCCCGCCCGACAGCTTCGACGGACGCCCCGGCACCGGCTTGGCACGCAACGCATCCTCGCCGCCCTCCCGGTACCTGTCCAACCAATTCAGGCTTCGGTGTGCTCGCCGTCGAGGTCCTCTGGCTGTAGCAACGGATTCCCCGCGGATTCGAGCAGAGAGACGGCCGCGATCAGCCCGATCACGGCGGCGACCATGAGGTACGGGCCGGGCACCCGCGTGCTTCCGGTAGCCGAGATCAGCACCGTCATCAGATAGGGTATGGTGACGGCGAACAATCCCGAAACACGCCTGGACTCCCACCTACAACGCCGACGGCACACCCCGCGACGGCGCCTGGGTCGCCGAGATCACCGGGATGGTCGACCTGTCCGCGTGGCCAGAAGGCACCCGGTTGATCCTGCGCAAAGAAGGCCCCACCTCGGCGTCCAGTTACGCTTCACCGACGCCGACGGGCTGCGCGCCGGATTCCTCACCAACACCGGCGGCGGACAGCTCGCCGACCTCGAAGTACGGCACCGCCGCCACGCCCGCGTCGAAGACCGTATCCGCGCCGCCAAAGACACCGGGCTACGCAACCTGGCGAGAACTTCCCGCTCCCGGCCAAATCCCGCAGTGCGGTCACGTCCGAGGACGCCACCTCGACCCCGTTCACCGACTACCGCCGGTGTGTGGCGAGTTCGAGCTCGCCTGGGAGCCGGACCGGTGCGGCCGGGTCTGCGGGCGGGGTGTCGTGCAGGATGCTGGCGAAGTCCGCCATCCGCGCGGTCAGTGCGTCGGTGTTCATGAGTCGCGAGGTGTCGACCAGGATGAAGACGTGGCCGAGGTTCTGGGCGCCCTCCGGGTCGACGCTCCATGAGCTCACGTGGTCGAGGTACGCCGCGCCGGAGAGCAGCCCGGCGAACAGATCGACCACGAGCGAGAGTCCGTACCCCTTGTGCCCGCCGATCGGCTGTAGAAAGCCCGCCAGCGCCGCGTCCGGATCGGTGGTCGGGTTGCCGTCGAGGTCGGTCGCCCAGGTGTCCGGAATCGTGTCGCCGACGGCGGCCGCCCGCCGGATCTTGGCCCGCGCGACGACGCTCATGGCGATGTCGAGTAAAACCGGGTCTCCTCCGGGAGCGGGGACGCCGATCCCGAGCGGGTTGTTGCCGACCCGGGCCTGCCGGCCGCCCCACGGCGCAATCGTGGTGGTGGCGTTGCTGGCGATGATCGCGGCGAAGCCCTGCTCGGCCGCTTGGAACAGGTAGGGCATGACCGGCCCGAAGTGGTTGCTGTGGCGGGCGAACGCGGCGCCGATCCCGTCACGGCGGGCGCCTTCGACGGCGGCTTCCAGCGCTCGGGCTCCGACCAGCGGGCCGATGCCGTTGGCCCCGTCGACCCGGGACAGGGCTGGGGTGACCTGCTCGACGAGCACCCGGGCGGCGGGGTCGAGACCGCCGAGCCGGCCCCGCTCGAGGTACTGCGGGATCCGCCCGATGCCGTGGGTGCCCACATGAGTTGCTCACCGCCGAGGCCGAGCACCGCGGCCGCGCCGGGACGATCGAGCAAGTCTTCGCCGACCTCAACGACTCCGCCGCGGCCCACCTGCCCTCCGGGCAGCTCGCCGCCAACGGCGCCTGGCTGTCCCTGGCCGCGCTGACCCACAACCTGATGCGCGCCGCAGGTAGTCTCGCGTCGCAGTTCCACGCCAAAGCCCGCACCGCCACCCTGCGGTGGCACCTCATCACGATCCCGGCCCGTATCGCCCGCTCCGCCCGCCGCATCGTGCTGCACCTCCCCGCCGACTGGCCCTGGAAACAGGCCTTCACCAGTCTGTTCACCGCAACCCACTCCCCGCCAGCCGGGGCCTGCCCCTGACCACACCCGCCCACAAGGCGCCGACCGGAGACCACAGTGGATAAGCCGGACCCCCATGCCGGCGGACGCCGCACACCCACCGCCAGCATTATCGATCAATACCCCCAAGACCTTGATCAACAACCCACGCCAAAACCAACTCGGTGGATCCGGGCTATGCCTCGCTCGGCGATACGGACCGGTTACGTGTGCCTGGGCCTGCCGCATCTCGCTGGTTGCCGATGGTGTGCTGAGGCAATCCGGTTGGTCTCGTTGGGTGATGTCGTGCGGAACTTGATCGAATCGGTTGTGGTGGCGTGTTCGCCTGTGTGAGGCTCGTCCGCTGGTTGACCGAATGATCTGCTGGGGGTTGTGGGGTGGATCAGATCGCGGTGGATTTCCGCGCTCTGGAGGAAGGCGAGGACGCGCTTCGGCGGGCGGTCGATGAGATCGATTTCCAGCTGACCGAGCTCGAGGGTGTCGTGGCGCGGCTGCTGGGTTCGTGGAGTGGTGAGGCGGCAGATGCTTACCACTCCGCTCAGGCGGAGTGGGATCAGGCCGTGGCGGGGATGCGGGAGACCGTGCGCGAGATGCACCAGCTCCTGGTGACCGCACATGGCAATCAAGCCTCAGCGGTGCGTGCGAACGCCCGCATATGGGAGGTCTGAAGCGTCGTGTCCGCACCTCTGCCTCCGCTGGCGCCGGCACCGGAGCCAGGTCCGGGGGTCCCGGTTGATGTGCGTCCGGAGGACTACTACCGGGTCGCCCAGGATTTCGTCGACGGCCAGAACCGGGTCATGCGCAGCTACGAGGCCCTCACTCGTAGCCTCGGGGAGCTCAGTGGCGCGGCGGGCAATGATGAGCCCGCCCAGAAGTTCTCCGAGTCCTACACCCCCGCGGTCCGCACCCTCTTCTCCGGGTTAGTGCGGCTTCACGAGCTGCTAGGCGGAATCGCCCGCGGTCTCGCGATTTCCGCTGAGAATCACCGCCGGGCCGACGCCGAGGCCGCCGGTGGCGACCCCGGCGAGGGCTTCGCTCCACTGTGGGCGGACAAGTGTCCCGCCGCCAGCGAGCCCCCTCCGATCCTGGGTGACGGGGACACGAACCTGCTGGCCACGATCTCGGACTGGGTCAACCCCTACTACCCCAACGGCCACGTCGACAAGATGCACGACGTCGCCGCCGCGTTCGCCGCAGCACGCGACAGCCTCAACGACACAGCCAATGACCTACACGCCCGGTTGCAGTCGCTGGCCAGCAACAACATCGCCGAAGACCTCGACGCGCTGGAGTCGTTCTGGCAGAAGGTCGCCGCCGGCGACAACACACTCATCTCCGCACTACCCGCCACATGTGATGCGCTGGCGAACAGTTGCAGCGACTACGCCATCTCGGTCGAACGCACCCGCAACACCATCGGCGACATCGTCGAGGAAACAAGCCTGGAGCTCGCCGTCGTCACCGGTATCGCGTTCGTCGCGTCCCTGCTGACCACACCGGTCGGGGGTTTCGTGGTGGAAGGCGGTGCCGGTGCTGCGGTCCTGGACGCCGCGGGTGTGCGGATGGCCGCAGTCGCCACGGAGTTCGTCATCGCCCTCGGCGGCGCGGTCACCACCGTGGCCGCCGTCGAAGCCAACGCCACCCTGGCCATGGCCATGGCCATCAACAACACCCCCGACCCCAACGTCGCCCAGACCGAAACCACCCAGATCGGCGAACGGGTCGGCACCGGGGAGACGACCGCACCAAAACTCAAGATCGACCGCAAGCAGATCGAGAAGAAATACGACCGGCACGCACCCGACTTCGGCGTCGACAAGCCACGCAGCAAGCAAGCCTTCGACGAGTTCGAGAAAGCCATCCGCGACTTCACCCAACGCCCCGACCTCGAACGCATGTCCGGCACCTACCGCGGAGACCCGGTGTTCTTCCAAGTCGACAAGAACACCGGCCTGTTCGTCATGCAAAAACCCACCGGCGAGTTCCTCAGCGGCTGGCGACTCAACCCCGACCAGCTCACCAACGTCCTGACCAGAGGAAAGCTATGATGCCGCCAACACGGTGCGCCCACCAATGCAACCAGCCAGGAGCAAGACCATGAGCAACAACATCGCCGACTACGTTGGGCTCATCCGCGCCTTCACCTCTGGTGAGATCTCAGCGCCCCGGTTCGAGGAACAGTACATGGCGATGTTCAAAGCAGCGACCCGCCACTTCCCCGAACCCATCTACGAGATCCTCAACGACCTGTTCCTCGACTGCGACGAATACGTCGCCGACCCTGACCTCCGCGACGAAGACGACCTCGACGACCAGCAACTCCACGAACGCGCAACCCAAGCCCTGACCAAACTGGAAACCGGTCTCACCACGGACTGAAGCCGATGTCGGCCGCTCCTTGAGCATGAAACGGATTAGGGCACCGGCCCCGGTCGGGCCAGTAGTCCCGCCCGTCCATGTCTTAAAATCCACGACGATGCGGTAGCAAGGATCAATGGGTATCCAGCCAGGAACTGGGAACGGTGTGTCTGTCAAGTACCGGGTTTGATGGAGACTGGATTAGTTGGTTTCCAGGGGTGCGGTGATCGGGTGGGTCATCGCGTGTAGTGCTTCGTACTCGGCGGGCGGCACGTGCCCGAGCTCGCCGTGCAGGCGCCGGTTGTTGTACCAGTCGATGTACTCGACGGTCGCGATCTCGATGTCGTCCAGACCGCGCCACGGGCCCTTGTTGCGGACGAGTTCGGCCTTGTACAACGAGTTGAACGCCTCGGCCATCGCGTTGTCATAGGATTATCCGGCTAATGATCTCGGTTTTGGGTGATTGGCTGGTTAACGCTTTCAGTTGTTTCGGGTTGTCAGTCGGCGGAGTTGTTCTTCGTGGCGG
>NZ_JBSFLZ010000165.1:0-13446 GCF_053599315.1 Saccharopolyspora sp. NPDC000995 | reverse complement strand
TGCGGTGGGATCAGCAAGACCGCGAAGGTTCGCTTTTTCCGGGCCCGCACCACCAGGTTCGTTGCCAGCCGCGGAAGTGGCGGAAGTGGCCTGGTTCGTCTCCACATCACCAGGCCAGGCCAGGCGACGACGTCGTGGTCGTACGCCCTCAGCGGAATCAGCGGAGGTGTCCCGCGGCCTTTTACCAGACGCTTTTCCTGCCCGGGACGCCAGCTCACCCCACTCCTCCTCGACCTTCCGCATCCCGGGCAACCTGTCCTCGACGGTCTGCAGATCCTGTGCGGTCCAGGCTCCCTGCCGCACCATGCGTTTCGCAGCTTCGACGTTGGATGCGCGCTGACCGTCCGGATCGAATCCCGGCGGCATCGCCTTCAAATGCCGTTCCATCCGGCCCGCCAACTCGGCCACCTCCGCAATCCCCGCCAGCTCCGCAATCCCGGCCAGGTTACGGTCCAGCCGCCGAGACTCCGGTAAATCAAACGACTCCGCCACCCGCGGCAACCGGCCATCCAGCCACGCCACCTGCTCCGGCCCACCCAGAATGACGCCGGCCGCCGTGGGCTGCGAACCCTGCCCCCGCGACACAGGCGCCGCAGAACCACCACCACTGTCGCCTGCGGGGGCGCGTAGTCCGCCCTGCCGAGCCCACCAGGCCAAGGCCTCACCCGCGTCCGCCATCGCCTCCGACGGCAACGTCGCGGGGTCGATCCTTCTGTCATCACCCTGGATGGTGTCCAGGAAATAGTGCGCCTGCCCACCGTTGAAGAAGTCACCAGAGGTTAGGAACGCAGTCGCGTCCTCGCCCTTCACATACGCTGCCCGCACCGCATCCTGCGAGGCCGCCGGCGGCACCCTCAGCACAAGGAAATGAACATCATCCCCCGCCGCTGTCCGCTGCATGAACTCCCGCACCGCATCGGGGCCACCGGTCAGCCGAAGCTGCGGGACAACACCCCCCGTGGCCTCCTGGAACCGCGCACTCGCCGCGCCTCCCACCACCCGCCGCAACACACCAGCGTGCAGCAGGCCCTTCGCGGCGCGGAGGCCGTCGGCGATCTGCTCCAGCAACGCCGTGGCCGCCTCAGGACCCGGGTCAGGAATCACGATGCCCGAGTCCTCCACCATCGCCTTCGCGTCCTCATTGCCGAGCAGGACCTGAACAACGATGTACTGGACCGAAGCCTTCAACGACTTCCCGAGTCCATCGAAGACCTCTCGATATTCGGGCCGCAAAGGCGGAACTGGGGAATCCACCTCCTTCCACTGTGACCGCGCGTCGGGCGGGAACTCGCCTTCCTTTGTGGCGTCGGCCCACGCGAGACGGCGCTCCGCCTCCCGTATCCCGTTCTCACTCCACACCACCCGCCTCAACGGCTGCGGCCACCGCAAGAGCCCCTCGGTGATAGCCCCCAGAACAGCCCGGCGCAGCGCCCCAACTTCCCCCGCAACAGGCTTGCTGATACCCACCAGCCACGACACCGCGTCGCCGCCGCCGGTCACCTCGAGTGCCCGGCCCGGGCCGAGGTAGCGCACCAGCTCCGAGCTCGGGAGCCGGCCAGCCTCGCGCATCTCCTGCAGCTGGAACGAGAAGGGCTGGTCACTGCCGTCCAGCCATACCTCAGCCACGTACTCGGAAACTCCGGTCAGCTCAGCCGCTCGGGCCGTGCCCAGGTAACGCACCACTTCCTCGTCCGGGACTTCGGCGGGAACAGCCTTTCCGGCGACGTAGTCCACCACGTCGCCCAGAGTCCACGCCCACCATTCCTGCAGGACCGGCAAACTGAGCACCGTCCGTGCGGCGGTAGATGGCCCCTCCGGCCGCCCCCCCGAGGCCACCTGCACGCCCTCCCGGGGGTCCAGCTCCCCCCGCTTGGCCATCTGCAGGCCCTGCAGGCGGCCAAGCTCCCGCAGTCGGTCAGCCAGCGCGACCGCTGCTTCCGGCCCGCCGAACGCCGCGACAACCGTGTCCAGCACAATCCCACGCAGCATTGCACGATCGCTGCGACGCCACTGATCAAGATCGCCGATCGCTACGCCGACCTCGGTGTCCGTACCGAAGAAGCGCGTGAGGTAGTCAAGCTCACGACCGTCCAGGGCCTGCGCCAGCTCATGCAGCACGCTCAGCTCCCGCGGGCTGGGCTGCCTGCCCAGCTCACCGGCACGCTGCGGTGCCGGACCGCCGAGCTCGTCCACCGACACCTGGATGTCCGGCTTGCGCCCCGTGAGCACCACCTGGTCCAGGCCACCGAGCCTGGCCACCTCTTCCCGCAACTCGGCGCGGTACTCAGCCGCGCTGCGGGTGTCACGCCCTTCCTCGCCCCACGTCTTCAGCCGGCGGCGGCGATCGGCCAGGCGCATCATGATCTCACCCAGAACACGCACCCGTTCCTGATACCGCGCACCGTCCGGCACCAGCTCCTCGACCAGACTCTTGACCTCCGCCCGCCCGCCGTAGGTGCTGACCACCAACCCGGTGACCGCCCGGCGCAACGCCTCCGCATGCCACTCCTTGGGCAGGTGGGACCACATCCGCCACACGTGCGCCGTGGTCTCGTCCACCCCGAACGCCTGAGCCAGGTAGTGGCTCCGGCGCACCCCCGGGTTGACCAGATTCATCAACCCCGCGGGCCCTTCGTCGTTCAGGGCCGCGAACAACTCACCCCATTCGGCCTCGCGGCCACCAAGCCACAGCCCCTGATCCCCCATCCCGTACTCCACCCGGACACCAGCCGGGTCCACCACATGCACGAAGAACTCCACCGACTCCCCGATGTTCCGCAACCAGATATGCGGGGGCAGTTCCCCGTTCGGATCCAGATGCGCTGGCACCGGCGACACCTCCGGCGACACCTGGGTCAGCGGGTCCCACAAGTCCTCGGGCCGCGTGGCGCTCTCCGGCCTTTCCCCTGGCGCGTACTCGCCCATCACATACCAGGCGTCGGTGCCCTCCTCGACCAACTCCCGACCCAGATCCGGCACATGATTGCGCGTTTTCCACGTCGTTTTCCGCTTCTTCACCACCAACGCATGGTCCGCAACACCCCACCAGTCCAGCATCCGCAGGAACGCCACGACATTGGCACCATCAACAACGTCGGCCAGCCTCGGCTGAGCGGCCACGTCGGTCGCCGCCACGAAAGCGTTCAGCGCCGCGCGCCCCTGCTCAGAAACCTTCGCCAACTCCGCGTCGCTCAGCACCGCACTCCGGCCATCCACCACATCCGGCAGCGACCCACGCCGCACGTACTCCGCCACGCCGCCACGCAGCTCAGATCCCGCCCACACCGGATCCCTCAACGGCTTCAGCTCACCGAAGGGCACCGGGGCGGACTCCACATCATCATCCACCGGGGCACGCAGGTGCACCCAGTCTGGACGCAGCCCGTTCTGGTCTTCCGGCAATCGAAGGTCATAGGGGCCCGGTTGCCCATCACCGTCCGGCCGAGTCGACTCCCACCTGCCGTTGGGCGGCAGAACCGGAAGCAACCGACCGCCCTCACCCACATACGCACCGGCAACCATCGAGGCGAACCCACCGGTACCCGGACCGAACCAGACCAAGTCCCGCGTCCAGCGGACCCGAGACCCCAACTCCTCATCTAACGCCCGCGCAAACACCTCGGAGACCTCACAGGCGTACAGCCACACCACAGCATCCGGATCCCAGTTCGACGACTGCCGAATCACCCCAGCCAACGTGCGCGCATCCACCGCCACGCCACCCGCACCATCACCACGCAGCGCCACCACAAACTGGCCATCCCTTAACGGCATCTCCCGCACAGCAGCACGCACATCCGCACCCACATCCGAGGACACAATTCCCGCCCGGATCACCTCCACCCACGGCACCGGCCGGGCACGACGCAACGAGCGCGCCAGGTCGCGCCAGGTCTTCTCGACCTCCCGCATCGCAGGCAATCTGTCGTCGACGGTCCGCAGATCCTTTGTGGTCCAGGCTCCCTGTCTGACCATGCGTTTCGCGCGCTCGACGTTGGATGCGTGTTGACCGTCCGGATCGAATCCCGGCGGCATCGCCTTCAAATGCTGTTCCATCCGGCCCGCCAACTCGGCCAACTCCGCAATCCCCGCCAGGTTACCGAGCCGTTCCAGCCGCTCTGGCTCCGGTAAATCAAGCAACTCCGCCACTCGCGGCAGCCGGCCGTCCAGCCACGCCACCTGCTCCGGCCCACCCAGAATGATGTCGGCGGCCCTCGGCTGCGAACCCTCCCCCCTCGACACAGGCGCTGCGGAACCACCACCGCTGCCTCCCGCAGAGGCGCGTAGTCCGCCATGCCGAGCCCACCAGGCCACGTCAGCGCTCGCGTCCGCCAGCACCTCCGGCCACACCGTCCTGGGATCGGTCATTCTGACATCACCCTGAACCACGTCCAGGAAATAGTGCGCCTGCCCACCTTCAAAGAAGCCACCAGAGTCCAGGAGCGCCTCCGCGTCCTCGCCCTTCACATACTCTGCCCGCACCACATCCTGCGAAGCCCCCGACGGCACCTTCAGCACAAGGAAATGAACGTCATCCTTCGCCGTCTGCTGCATGAATTCCCGCACGGCACCGGGGCCGTTTGTCAGCCGAAGTTGCGGGACAACACCCCCGGTGGCCGCCTGGAACTGGGTACTCGCCGCACCGCCCACCACCCGCCGCAACACACCAGTGTGCAGCATGCCCCTCGCCGCGCGGAGGTGGTCGGCGATCTGCTCCAGCAACCCCGTGGCCGCGCCAGGGCCCGGGTCATGAATCACGATGCCCGAGCCCTCCAGCATGGCCTTCGCGTCCTCATTGCCGAGCAGGGCCTGAACGACGATGTACTGGACCGAAGCCTTCAGCGACTCCCCGAGTCCATCGATGACCTCTCGCGCTTCGGGCCGCAGAGAAGGACGTGGGTTGTTCACCTTCTTCCACTGTGACAATGCGCCGGAGGGGAACTTGCCTCCCTTTGTGGCATCGGCCCACGCGAGACGACGCTCAGCCTCCCGTATCCCGTTCTCACTCCACACCACCCGCCTCAACGGCTGCGGCCACCGCAGGAGCCCCTCGGTGATAGCCCCCAGAACAGCCCGGCGCAGCTTCCCAGCTTCGTCCGCGTAGGGCTTGCCGTTGCCCCTCAGCCACCACCCCCATACCAAGGACACCGCGCCGGCGCCGGTCAACTCGATTGCTCGGCCCGGGCCGAGGTAGCGCACCAACTCCGAGCTCGGGAGCGGGGTAGCCTCGCGCATTAACTTCAGATGGGTCGGGTCGGGCTGGCCTCTGCCGTCCAGCCATGCCTGAGCCGTGGACTCGGGAACTCCGGTCAGCTCGGCTGCTCGGGCCGTGCCGAGGTGGCGCACCATTTCCTCGTCCGGGACTTCGGCGGGAACAGCATCCCCGGCGACGTAGTCCACCACGTCGCCCAGAGTCCACGCCCACCACTCCTGCAGGACCGGCAAACTGAGCACCGTCCGTGCGGCGGTAGATGGCCCCTCCGGCCGCCCCCCCGAGGCCACCTGCACGCCCTCCCGGGGGTCCAGCTCCCCCCGCTTGGCCATCTGCAGGCCCATCTCGGTGCCCAACTCCCGCAGTCGGTCAGCCAGCGCGACCGCCCGTTCCGGCCCGCCAAACGCCTCGACAATCGTGTCCAGCGCAATCCCACGCAGCACCGCTCGATCGCCGGGACGGCCGCGACGCCACTCGCGCACGTTTCCGCCGGTCACCCGGCTGATCTGCCAGTCTTCACCGAAAAAGCGCCTGAGGTAGTCAAGCTCACGACCGTCCAGGGCCTGCGCCAGCTCATGCAGCACGTTCAGCTCCCGCCGGCTGGGCTGCCCGCCCAGCTCACCGGCACGCTGCGGTGCCGGACCGCCGAGCTCGCGCACCCGCACCTGGATGCCCGGCTTGCGCCCCGCGAGCACCACCTGGTCCAGGCCACCGAGCCCGGCCACCTCTTCCCACAGCTCGGCGCGGTACTCAGCCGCACTGCGGGTGTCACGCCCTTCCTCGCCCCCCCTCTCCAGCAGACGGCGGCGATCGGCCAAGCGCATCATGATCTCGCCCAGGACACGCAACCGCTCCTGATACCGCGCACCGTCCGGCACCAGCTCCTCGACCAGACTCTTGACCTCCGCCCGCCCGCCGTAGGTGCTGACCACCAACCCGGTGACCGCCCGGCGCAACGCCTCCGCATGCCACTCCTTGGGCAGGTGGGACCACATCCGCCACACATGTGCGGTGGTCTCATCCACCCCGAACGCCTGAGCCAGGTAGTGACTCCGGCGCACCCCCGGATTGACCAGATTCATCAACCCCGCGGGCCCCTCGTCGTTCAGGGCCGCGAACAACTCACCCCATTCGACTTCGCGGCCACCAAGCCACAGCCTCTGATCCGCCGGCCCGTACTCCACCCGGACACCAGCCGGGTCCACCACATGCACGAAGAACTCCACCGACTCACCGCTGTTCTCCAACCAGGTATCCGGCGGCAGTTCCCCGTCCGGATCCAGATGCGGCGGCACCCTCCACATTTCATCCGGCGTCCCCTGGGCCAGCGGGTCCCACAAGTCCTCCGGCCGCGTGGCGCTCTCCGGCCTTTCCCCTGGCGCGTACTCGCCCATCACATACCAGGCCTCGGTGCCCTCCTCGACCAACTCCCGACCGCTCAGAGCCCACGCAAGACTGCAAGTTTTCCACGTCGTTTTCCGCTTCTTCACCACCAACGCATGGTCCGCAACACCCCACCAGTCCAGCATCCGCAGGAACGCCATGACATTGGCACCATCAACATCGGCCAACCTCGGCCGCGCGGCCACTCCCGTCGCTGCCACGAAAGCGTCCAGCGCCCCGCGCCCCTGATCAGAAACCCCCGCCAAATCCTCCGCGCCCAGCACCCCACTCCGGCCATCCACCGCATCCGGCAGCGACCCGCGCTGCGCGTACTCCGCCTCGCCGCCACGCAGCCCAGACCCCGCCCACGCATCCGCCGGGTCTCCCAAGGGCTTCAGCTCACCGAAGGGCACCGGAGCGGACTCCACATCGGATGGCTGTGCTGGTCCGGCCCCGGCCTGGATGATCGGTTCGCTGCGCCGCGTGCCCAGCCTGTCCGCCAGCGCCTGGGAAAACTCCACCACCTGATCCTGCTGATCATCACCGACCTCGCGGCGCTTGGCCGCGACCAGCGCCACCACATCCTCCAACGACACAACGGCATCCGCACGAGCCAACCCCCCGACGTCATGCGTGTGCTGCACAACCAGCCCCGCCGCGTCCTTTTCCTTCCCGGAGAAGTCCAGCTTCTTCGCCCGCGCGATCTCACGATCCAGATCCGACCGCGACCACTGCCCCGGGTGGCTACTAGCAGAATCCGGGCTGGACGAATCCCCGATCGACCAGGCACCACCATCAGGGGAGTTCGCCCCCACGCCAGGCCAAGCCTGACGACGACGCGCACCGTCCTCACCAGTAGAGACAGCATCACCGTCCACAACAGACCCCGTGGAGCGCCTTGAACTCCCGGACGGTTTCTCCTTTTCGCCCAAGCTCTCAAGCCGCTTCAGCAAGCCCGGCTGTTCCTTCTCCATGAAGATCTCGAACTCGTCGCCCTCCGCTTTACCGATCGCGGCATCCGCCACCGGCGCATCGCCAGTGGGCGTACCAGGACTCGGCTCGGCATCCCACACACGGGCCCCCGCGCCATCGACCCGACCAGGCAGTACCTCGCCACCATCACGACCCAACGACGACCGAGGACCATCACCAGGAAGAAGGGCTACTTCGGTCAGCCACGAATCGGGGTCGAACCTCTTCCCGGACTCCGGATTCCAAAGCCCGAACGTCCCCGCCCCCGCGCCCCCACCACCATCGTTCTCGGCGGTACCCGCCACATCCTCAGTGGACTCCGACCGCGCCTTCCCAGGCTGCGCGGGCACCGCTCCCATATCCCCGACCGGTCCGGGCCCCGCACCCGGATCCGTGCCCGGCCCGGGCCCAGCGCCCGCACTCGCAGCCGTCAAGTCCACCCAAATACGCTCCAGCCTGTCCCAGATCTGCGCGATCTCACCGTCCCCGGCACCACCCATCATGTGATAGGCCATCACACTGACAGCCCACGGCGAGCCGTTCAGTGGCGCCCCCAATTTCTCGGATGCGGCATCCAGCAAGGAATCCCTTGCCGGGCCAGGCAATTCCTCCAACCCCGCATCGGCCTGATCGCTCAACACCCGCAGTTCCCGCTCCGCAGCAGCACGACGCACCGAGCGCGCAAGGCCACGCCATTTCTCCTCGACCGCCCGCATCCCAGGCAACTTGTCCTTGACCCACTTCAAATCCTCTGCGGTCCAGGCTCCCTGCCGGACCATGCGTTTCGCGCGCTCGACGTTGGATGCGCGCTGACCGTCCGGATCGAATCCCGGCGGCATCGCCTTCAGATGCTGTTCCATCCGGCCCGCCAACTCGGCCAACTCCGCGATCTCCGCCAGGTTACCGAGCCGTGCCAGCCGCACGGGCTCCGGCAAATCAAGCAACTCCGCCACTCGCGGCAACCGGCCAACCAGCCACACCACGTGCTCCGGCCCACCCAGAATGATGTCGGCGGCCTCCGGCTGCGAATCCTCCCCCCGCGACGCAGGCGCTGCGGAACCACCACCACCGCTGCCCTGTGCGGGGGCGTGTAGTCGGCCATGCTGAACATGCCAGGCCACGTCGGCGCCCGCGTCCGCCAGCACCTCCGGCCGCACCGTCCTGGGAATGGTCCGTCTGTCATCACCCTGGACCGCGTCCAGGAAATAGTGCGCCTGCCCACCTTCGAAGAAGCCACCAGAGTCCAGGAACGCCTCCGCGTCCTCGCCCTTCACATACTCTGCCCGCACCACATCCTGCGAAGCCCCCGACGGCACCTTCAACACAAGGAAATGAACGTCATCCCCCGCCGTCTGCTGCATGAATTCCCGCACGGCACCGGGGCTGCTGGTCAGCCGAAGCTGCGGGACAACACCCCCGGTGGCCGCCTGGAACCGTTCACTCGCCGCACCTCCCACCACCCGCCGCAACACACCAGAGTCCAGCATGCCCCTCGCCGCGCGGAGGTGGTCGGCGATCTGCTCCAGCAACCATGTGACCGCGCCAGGACCAGGGTCAGGAATCACGATCCCCGAACCCTCCAGCATGGCCCTCGCGTCCTCATTACCGAGCAGGACCTGAACAACGATGTAGTGGACCGAAGCCCGCAACGACCTCTCGAGCCCATCGATGACCTCTCGCGCTTCGCGCTGCAGAGCGGATCCGTTCACCTTCCTCGACTGTGACAATGCGTCGGAGGGGAACTTGCCTCCCTTTGTGGCATCGGCCCACGCGAGACGGCGCTCCGCCTCCCGTATCCCATTCTCACTCCACACCACCCGCCTCAACGGCTGCGGCCACCGCAGGAGCCCCTCGGTGATAGCCCCCAGAACAGCCCGGCGCAGCCTCCCAGCATCCTCCATTCGGGGCACGGTGGCGCCCTCCAGCCACTCCCATACCACCAACTCCGAGACGCCGCCGGTCACCTCGTCGAGTGCCCGGCCCGGGCCGAGGTAGCGCACCAGCTCAGAACTCGGGAGCCGGGCAGCCTCGCGCATCTTCCGCAGATGGAACGAGGGGGGCTTCCCTATGCCGTCCAGCCATACCTCGGCCCTGGACTCGGGAACGCTAATCAGCTCGGCTGCTCGGGCCGTGCCGAGGTGGCGCACCACTTCCTCGTCCGGGACTTCGGCGGGAACAGCGCCCCCGGCGACGTAGTCCACCACGTCGCCCAGAGTCCACGCCCCCCACTCCCGCATGGTAGGCAAACTGAGCACCGTCCGTGCGGCGGTAGATGGCCCGTCGGGCTGCCCTTGCGAGAACACCTGCACGCCCTCCCGGGGGTCCAGCTGCCCCCGCTTGGCCATCTGCAGGCCCATCTCGGTGCCCAGCTCCCGCAGTCGGTCCGCCACCGCGACCGCTGCTTCCGGCCCGCCGAACGCCTCGACAACCGTGTCCAGCGCAATCCCACGCACCACCGCACGATCGCCGGGACGGCCACGACGCCACTCGCGCACGTTTCCACCGGTCACCCGGTTGATCTGCCAGTCTTCACCGAAAAAGCGCGAGAGGTAGCCAAGCTCATCACCGTCCAGGGCCTGCGCCAGCTCATGCAGCACTTTCAGCTCCCGCCGGCTGGGCTGCCCGCCCAGCTCACCGGCACGCTGCGGTGCCGGACCGCCGAGCTCGCGCACCCGCACCTGGATGCCCGGCTTGCGCCCCGTGAGCACCACCTGGTCCAGGCCACCGAGCCTGGCCACCTCTTCCCGCAACTCGGCGCGGTACTCAGCCGCACTGCGGGTGTCACGCCCTTCCTCGCCCCCCCTCTCCAGCAGACGGCGGCGATCGGCCAGGCGCATCATGATCTCGCCTAGGACACGCAACCGCTCCTGATACCGCGCACCGTCCGGCACCAGCTCCTCGACCAGACTCTTGACCTCCGCCCGCCCGCCGTAGGTGCTGACCACCGACCCGGTGACCGCCCGGCGCAACGCCTCCGCATGCCACTCCCTGGGCAGGTGGGACCACATCCGCCACACATGTGCGGTGGTCTCATCCACCCCGAACGCCTGAGCCAGGTACTGACTCCGGCGCACCCCCGGATTGACCAGATTCATCAACCCCGCAGGCCCCTCGTCGTTCAGGGCCGCGAACAACTCACCCCATTCGACTTCGCGGCCACCAAGCCACAGCCTCTGATCCGCCGGCCCGTACTCCACCCTGACCCCAGCCGGGTCCACCACATGCACGAAGAACTCCACCGACTCACCGCTGTTCAGCAACCAGGTACCTAGCGGCAAATCCCCGTCCGGATCCAGATGCGGCGGCACCGTCTCCATTTCCTCCGCTGACCCCTGGGTCAGCGGGTCCCGCAAGTCCTCCGGCCGCGTGGCGCTATCCGGCCTTTCCCCTGGCGCGTACTCGCCCATCACATACCAGGCCTCGGTGCCCTCCTCGACCAACTCCCCCCAACCGTGCAGATCCGACACAAAACTGCAGGGAATCCACGTCGTTTTCCGCTTCTTCACCACCAACGCATGGTCCGCAACACCCCACCAGTCCAGCATCCGCAGGAACGCCATGACATTGGCACCATCAACAACGTCGACCAACCTCGGCCGCGCGGCCACGTCGGTCGCCGCCACGAAAGCGTCCAGCGCCGCGCGCCCCTGCTCAGAAACCCCCGCCAAATCCTCCGCGCCCAGCACCACACTCCGGTCATCCACCACATCCGGCAACGACCCACCCAGCGCGTACTGCGCCTCGCCGCCACGCAGCCCAGACCCCGCCCACGCATCCGTCGGGTCTCCCAAGGGCTTCAGCTCACCGAAGGGCACCGGAGCGGACTCCACATCGGATGGCTGTGCCGGTTCCGCCCCAGCCCGGATTCGCAGCCCGCTGCCCTGTGTACCCAGCCTGTCCCCCAGCGCCTGGGAAAACTCCACCACCTGATCCTGCTGATCATCACCGACCTCGCGGCGCTTGGCCGCGACCAGCGCCACCACATCCTCCAACGGCACAGCGGCATCCGCACGAGCCAACCCCCGCACGTCATGCGTGTGCTGCACAACCAGCCCCGCCGCGTCCTTTTCCTTCCTGGACAAGTCCAGCTTCTTCGCCCGCGCGATCTCACGGTCCAGATCCGACCGCGACCACTGCCCCACCGGTATCCCACCGGTATCCCGCACCGTGCCCGCCCCGGCATCGGGTGTGACCGCCGCGGGCTGTAGCTCCGCAGCCACCGAGCTCTCCTGCGCAGACACCGTCCGGGCCGCCGGTGCCTCATCCCGGGCGACCGTCGTCCCGCCGGAGGCGGCCGTGACCGGTGCCGAGGCCTCCGCCAGACCGGCCACGCCCCCACTATCGCCGGCCGGCACCGCGGCACCAGGTCCGGCCAGCGGCCTGGGACGAGAACCATCCGCAGCGAACACCGTGAACTGCGGCCCGCGCCCGCCCTGTCTCTGCGTCATCGCGACAACATCGCGCCCCATATCCTGCGCCAGTGCCGAGCCCTGGCCCGGCGTCACCACCACACCCGCACCCGGATCGCTGGGGGACACCAACAGCACCGGCCCGCCTGTGGATTCCGCGACACCGCCCCGCACGAACGCCGCCAGCCCGCCACCAGCCACCACCTCCGCGGGCACCTGCACCCGCACCGTGTCCGCAGGCAAGCCCACCGGCAACACCGCCACCGGATCCCGATCCACAAACGGCGCCGCCTGCGACCCCGCCCCCGAGGGCATCGCCGAATCCGGCCATACCGCAGCCCCATCCCGGCGATGCGAATCCCCACGCCCCCCGACCGAATCCGCACCGGGATCCCCATCGCGGCCGGTCACCCCACTCGGCGACACCGGATGCCCCGCGGGCACACCACCGCCGGAGTCCACAACAGACCCAGACGCGACAGCCTCCGGACGAGCGGCATCCGCAGGCGCACCAGAAGCATGTGGGGTCACCGCTGGTGAGTCCGGTGTCTGCGAGGTAGGCGCCTCCAGCGGCCGGTTCCCAGGTACATCCACACCATGCGCTCCGGGCACCTGATCGCCGCCGGCAACGGGACTGTACGGCGGCGGCGGTGTCACCAATCGGTCCTGGTCATGACCTGGCACGGCCGGAGCATCACCGGCCGGGTCCGCGCCGTTGACGCTGCCACCGGCAACCGGACGGTACGCCGGCGGCGGTGTACTCGACCGTTCCTGCCCGAAACCCACTACCCCATCGGAATACGCTGGCAGCGGTGCGCCTGGCCGGCCCGCACCCGAACCTGGCACCGCTGGAACACCACGAGCCGGCGTCCCGCCCGGCACGCCGCCATCGGCACCCGTCTTACCGCCCTTGACATCCTTGACGTCCTTGACGTCCTTGCTGTCCACGGCAGCGGACACCACGGGGTCTTTGCCGGAGGGCACCGACACCGCAGCCGAATCCACCGGCCCGACCGGGAAAACAGAATCCACATCAGATGGCTTCGAGCCATCCGAGACATCGGAGGGGGTGAACGTGTTGTCCTTGCCTGGGGAGCCAGGGGTACCCCCTGTCTGCGACCCGGGCCCTGCCCCCAGAAGCGGGGCCTTCTCCTCATCGAACCCGCCACCATCGGTGGTCTCGGTGGTGCTGTCACCCTCACGTCGGCCGGTGCCCTCGAGGTATGGGCTCGGGCCTTCCGGGTGCAGCTTGCCCCGCCACACCAAGCCCGCCAGATTGCCCACACCGCTGAATACCGACTCGAACCCGCCCGCCGTCACCGAGAACGGGTTCCAGGTCACCTCCTGGCCCGTGGCCGCCTGATACCCCACCTCCCCGAACAACTCGCCCAGGCCGTCGGACAACGCCTCCCCGATCCCGCTGCCGAACCGCGCCGACCACATGCCCCGCACCGACATCCCCGCGTAATG
>NZ_JBSFLZ010000164.1:0-13554 GCF_053599315.1 Saccharopolyspora sp. NPDC000995 | reverse complement strand
GCTCCAGCGACACACCCTCGGCACCTGACACCCCAAGATCATCTCAGACCGCCCGCCGCCACGACGAACGACCCACCAAGACCTGAACAGTTACAATTATTTTTAATTATTTGGTGCGTCTGGCCGATCGGAATTAATCACCGAAGACGGTGCGGCCTATGAATACGGCATGTGCCTTGCGAGTCCGAACAATTCTGCAACTCTCACCGGCCGCCCACTATGTCCTTTGCTATGCCGGTCACGGGTCCAGAGCAGACCGAGCTGGTCGGGATACGTCGACACGACCGGCTGGTGGCATCCTCCACGAGTACCACCGCGCAGCATGACCTGCACGGATGTGGTTTACGACACGTGCAACGTCGGCTTAGGTCGGGTTGTCGCCAGCCCGTGCCTCTCCAGCGCGCGAAGGTTCGGCACGACGACCACGACGAAGTCCGGTACCAGGATGTCGCGGCCGTTGAACCGTCGCGGCCTGGATTACGTGTGGATACCAATACCCTGGCCGGAGCCCCATCCACCGGTGCAGCAGGGCGGAAGGAGTGGTAGATGGCGAGCTTATTGTCTCGTCGGACGCAAACCGCTGGCGATGATGCGCTGATCCGGTCGCTGTTCGAGGAGCACGGTCGCGCCCTGCTCGCTTACTCGACGCGACTGACCGGTGATCGAGCGGCGGCCGAGGACGTCGTGCAGGAGACGCTGGTAAGAGCATGGCGAAATCCTGGCGCACTGGTGAACGGGAAGGGTTCCGTTCGCGGGTGGTTGCTGACAGTGGCGCGCAACATCGTCATCGACCGCAGTCGCGCGAAGGCCGCTCGTCCACCGGAGGTCGCGACCTCGCCAACAGCGCCACCGGCGGTGCGCGACCATGCCGACTCCGTGGTCGACTCGATGGTCGTCACCGAGGCGCTGGATAGACTTTCGGAAGACCACCGCGACGTGCTGGTGCAGATCTACTTCCGGGGACTAAGCGTGGCTGAGGCAGCTGCTGAGCTAGCAATACCGCCGGGAACCGTGAAATCACGATCGTACTACGCCTTGCGTGCACTTCGTGAAGCGTTGGGCGGCGCAGCGTTGGTCGCTTGGAAAGAGGTGGCCGGATGAGCAGCCAGGATCACAAGGTCGACCTAGGCGCCTACGTGTTGGGCGCACTCGACGAACCGGAACACAGCGCGATCGACGAGCACCTGGCGTCCTGCGGACACTGCCGTTCGGAACTGGAGGACTTGGAGCAGATGCGTGCCGTGCTGGGCGAGGTCCCGCCGGAGTTGTTCCTGGACGGACCTCCGGCCGACGCAGACCTGCTGTTGCAGCGCACCTTGCGGCAGGTTCGTTCGGAGAAATTCAGGGCGAACGGCATCAGGCACGCAGTGGTCGGCGCGGCGGCGGTCCTCGCCGCGGCCGTCGCCCTCGGCGGCGGCGTGCTGATCGGCCGAGTGGGTGACAGCGCACCGCCGCTGGTCGTCGCGCAGCCGCCGATCACGTCCACGCCGCCCGCCGGTACGAAGGCCGCCACGGCCGTCGACCTGGCCAGTGGGGCGAGGCTGACGGTGACGGTCACGCCTGCAGCTGGCTGGGTGCGGTTGAACGCCGCGGTCAACGGGATACCGGCGGGTGAACGGTGCCGCTTGGTCGTCGTGGGCAAGGACGGTAGCCGGGAGATCGCTGGTAGCTGGCTGGTGTCCGAGAAGGGCGCGAACGAAGGCAGCGCGCTGGATGGTTCGGCGCTGGTGGCGCCGGACGATGTGGCGGCCGTCGAGGTGGAGAACTTCGAGGGCACCAGATTCGTCTCCACGCCCGTCTGACCAGGCGACGTATTCCGACGTCGGCCCCGTCCCGGAACATCCGGGGCGGGGCTTGCTCAGGCCGCGGCCCGGGAGTGCGATGATGGCTCGGTGTCCACAAGCCAAAGACAGTCTGGGCGCCGGGCGTGGCGGCTGGCCGCGGTTCTGCTGCCGGTCGGGCTCGTCGCGGCGTTGGGCGTCGGGTACGTCGACGGGCACGGTGTTCATGGCGATCCGGGGCCGGTGACCGGCGATTTCGTCGACATCGCAGATGTTCCCCCGATGCGTCCGCAAAACCGGTTCGGCGCGGACGCCTCGACCGGCGTGGTGACGGTTGACTGCGGTCGCAACGAAAACGGCCACCGCAACGCGGACAACGTCGTCGCATCGCCCGCTGTGTCCGGCGGAGCGCATCACGTGCACGAGTACGTGGGCAACCTGGCAACGGATGCGTTCGCCACCGACCAGAGCCTCGCTGCAGCCGAAACCACTTGTGTGAACGGCGACAGGTCCACCTACTACTGGCCGGTGCTTCGCCTGCTCAACGGCGACGAGCCGAGTTCCGCCGACATGCCGCACAACCGCGGCACGATTCTTCAACCGGCCTCAGTACTGATAAGTTTCCGCGGCAATCCGGCCAGCAAGGTGATCCCGATGCCCCGGTTCCTGCGGGCCGTCACCGGCGACGCGAAGGCGCTCACTAACGGCTCGGACAACGCCGCCCGAGTGCACTGGACCTGTTCCGGAATGCTCGACCGGCAGACGAACCGCTATCCGAGGTGCCCGGACGGGCATCGAGTGGTCCGGGTCTTCGACTTTCCGAATTGTTGGGATGGCAGGAGAAACGACAGCCCGAGCCATCGCGATCACTTGGTGTTCCCGGCGGGAAACGGGGTATGCCCGACCAACTCGTTCGCCGTCCCGCAGTTGCGGATCGAAGTCGACTACGACGTGCCCAGCGACGCGGAGTACGCCATCGACACCTTCCCGGATCAGCAGCGCAGCCCGATCACGGATCACAGCGATTTCATAAACGTGATGACCGAAGAGCAGATGGCACACGTCGTGGCCGTCGTGAACAACGGGCGCATCGGCTGAGGAAGAAACCTCCGAAATGAAAATGGTCGTGAGTGCGTCGTCCGGGCTCCGCCCGGCAACGCACTCACGACCAGCGGTAGGTCAGCCGAAGAACACCGACTCCACGGCATTGTCGAATCCGACCTCGCCGAGATCGGCGACATCACCGTTGATGACCAACGACTTGCCGGTGCAGTTCTGCCCGGACCACAGCTTCAAGGACCCGGACGCCGAAATCGACGACGTCACGTCGGGCCGCGCGACGTTCTTGCAGCCCGGTCCGGCCACGCCCTGCGAAGCACCGTCGTCGCTGAAATTCGGGTCGTCGAAGAGAACCGCGCTGTCGGCGGATTCGGTCGGCTGCGTGCTGCCGTCCTGCGCATCGCCGTTGCCGTCACCGGTTTCGGCCCCGGCTTTCTGACCGCTCGGAGTGATTCCGAACCACGTTCCGCCCACACCTTGGCCCTTGGCGTCACCCGGCTTGGTGTCCTTGGCGAAGCGGTAGACCGGCCAGCCACCGATGGTCACCTGGAGGCTGCCGTCGTCCCGTTTGACGGTGCCCACCTTGGACTTCGGAACACCGGCCAAGAAGATCCTGCCGCCCGGAGCCACGGTCAACGGCGGCCAGGTCTTCGCGCAATCCCCGTTGCAGTTCGACATCGAGGGCTTGGCCGTGTCCTTGTCGAACCGGTACAACGTGAGCCCGGCACCGTTGACCACTACCGGGTCCAGAGCACCTGCCTGGGAAGCCTTCAACTGCACCCACTTTCGCGCAACATTCTGGTCTGCGGTGTTGGCCGTGCCGTCGGACCCGGTCGCCCAGTCCCCGGTCTTCGCCGTCGCATTGTGCGCCTTGGCGGTCCCCGCCAGTAAAGACAGGCTGGCGGTTCCTGTCTCGGGGACCTGCGCACTCGGCGCGGCAGGCGCAGGACCCGCCGCGAAGGTCGGTAACCCGCACGAGGTCAACGACACCGCTCCGGCGACGACGAGCACGGCAACGTAGCTGGCTCGCTTGGACAGCATGAGTTCTCCCTCAAATCCCAGGCTCCAGCCGATCTGCAGCCACATACGGCGGACACACGTGCCCCGATCCGCACCGGTTCAAGAGGGCGCTGAAAATTTTTCGGACGCTCGCCGTTGACCCCTGTTCCGTTTGCACCTCACCAAGTCGGCCGTCTCCAAGTCCGACGCGGCCTGGGCACCGGTCGGGTTGCTCCCCGCGCGTTCCCTGAACGCACCATCCACATGGTGGCCGACGCCGCTTACCGGGGACCGTTCACCACCCGCCTGGCAGAACGCAGTGTTCCTAATCAGTTCTGGGAGTGAGCCATCCGGCAAACTCCTTCGCGATGCTGGGCCTGACCCTCCTCATCCTCTGCACGCCGCCAGCGTCGACGACATTGTGGGTCCGGTCAGATCGAAATTCCGGGATCGCCCACGCCGATGATTCGGCTGCCTTGGAAGAACCGCACCACGTCGAAGTAGCCCGTGTCCGCCGATTCCGGTGTTGTTCCAGAAGGTCTGTTCGGAGCCGTCGGCCAAGTCCGCGAGTTTGCCAGCCGTTGATGCGGATTCCGCCGGCTGGGGTCCGGGCAGCGGTGTCCAGCGCGGCGTCGAGGGCACCGCCGAACACGAAGCCGGCGAGCGCGGCACCTCGCGTTCGGACGCGGAATCCATCGTTGCCTCGGATCGAACCTCGGTCGGCCCTGCGGCGCAGCCAGATCGCGTACTGGAAACCGGTCGTCGCGATTGCCAGCACGTACACCGCTAACCGCCGAAGACGGCCACATCAAGCGCCCACAAAACCCCGGCCTGGGCATTTCACTTTCGACGGAACCTCTTCGGCACCCCAACGGCATCCTTCTGAGAGGCGGCACCGGTGCAATTCGAGAAATCGAGCTTTACCAACTGGATCTGCCTTGTGCGGGCGGTGTCTACCGGTTCTCGGGCGGAGGGGGTACCGGAGTTCCGACGCGTCTCTCGTGCGGGTGGTGACCGACACCGGGCTCGACGGATGGGGGAGAGCACGCCATTCGGATCTACCTACATCGCCGCCCACGTCCTCTGGAGCGCTGCGGTGCGTCCTCCGCTCTTGGGTGGTGCCACCGCCGAAGCACCGCCCCGGTGGGTGACACTCACTCTCTGTGCAAAGTTGCACTGGGCAACTAAAGTGCGCTCGGCCACACATCCTCTAATTGAGTGGTGCGGCAGGGGCGTTCGAATGCATGATTGTAGTCAGCAACTTGTTGTAGATGGCAAGCAAACCGCTACAAAAGCGACATTCGAACCGAAAGACCGACCAATGGATCACCACACCAACGCTGAGCTCGACGCCGCAGAGGAGCTTGGTGCCCAGCTCACCCGCCTGGTCCGGCTGGTCCATCGCGCCAAATCCCAATTCACGAAGAAGGGACCGGACGGGATCGAGCAGTCCGCGTACGCGATCCTGTTCCGCCTCATCCAGGACGGGCCGCAGCGCACCGGCCGGCTCGCCGAAGCGCTGCACTCCGAGATCTCCACGATCAGTCGGCAGAGCAACGCGCTCGTCCAGCACGGCCTGGTGGAGCGCCAGGCCGACCCCGATGACGGCCGCGCCAGCCTGCTGGCGCCGACAGCCGAGGGTCAACGGATCTTCCGGGAAGCTCACGACCAGCGCGCTAGGTGGTTGGCAGAGGTGCTGGCCGACTGGTCGCAGGCCGACCGCCAGGCACTGACCAGCCTTTTCGCTCGACTCAACACCGATATCGAAACACGCACTCCGAGCCTCTCCGAGCCGACGTGTGCGCCACACGCCAAGGGGGGCCACGAATGACAACGGCAACAAAGAGTCCAGGGGGATCAGAAACGGCCGAAGAAGGGCCGAACCTAACCCACCGCCAGATCGTCACCATCCTAATCGGCTTGATGTCGGGGATGTTCCTGGCGGCGCTGGACCAGACAATCGTCGGCACGTCGATCGTCCGCATCGCCAACGACCTCAACGGTTTCGACCTGCAGGCGTGGATCACCACCGCCTACCTGATCACCTCCACGATTGCGACGCCGATCTACGGCAAGCTTTCCGACATCTACGGCAGGAAGCCGCTCTACCTGATCGCGATCTCGGTGTTCGTGATCGGATCCGCGGCGTCGACCATCGCTCAGTCGATGTACGAACTCGCCGCGTTCCGCGCCGTGCAGGGGCTCGGTGCCGGCGGCTTGATGTCGTTGGCGATGACCATCCTCGGCGACATCGTGCCGCCGCGTCAGCGCGCGAAGTACCAGGGCTTCTTTCTGGCCGTGTTCGGCGTTTCGACGGTGCTCGGCCCGGTGCTGGGCGGGCTGTTCGCTGGAATCGACGAGCTGGCCGGCCTCGACGGCTGGCGGTGGGTGTTCCTGGTGAACGTGCCGATCGGCGTCATCGCGCTGTTGGTCGTCGCCAAGGTCCTCAACGTGCCGCACCAGCGCCACAACCACCGCATCGACTGGTGGGGCGGTCTTGCCCTGGCGGCCACCGTGGTGCCGCTGCTGCTGATCGCCGAGCAGGGCAACAAGTGGGGATGGAGCTCGACCGACGCCATCATCTGCTACGCGATCGCCTCGGTCGGCTTGGTGCTTTTCCTGTTCATCGAGTACGTGATGAAGGACGCGGCGCTGATCCCGCTGCGCCTGTTCAAGAACTCCACGTTCACCGTGGCGATCCTGGGCGGGGTCATCGTCGGCGTCGCGATGTTCGGCGCGATCACGATGATTCCGCAGTACCTGCAGGTGGTGCAGGGCTACACGCCCACCGAGTCGGGGCTGCTGACGCTTCCGCTGATGGCGGGCATCATGTCCGCGTCGGTCATTTCGGGGCAGGTCACCTCGCGCACCGGCCGGTACAAGTTCTTGCCGGTGATCGGTACGTTCCTGGTCGCGGTCGGCGCGGTGGTGTTCGCCCAGGTCGAGTACGACAGCCCGCTGTGGTTGCCGTTGGTGGCCGCGGGAATCATCGGGTTCGGCCTCGGAAACTGCATGCAGACGCTGATCATCGCGGTGCAGAATGCGGGGCCGCGCAGGGACATGGGTGTTTCCACCGCAGCGGCGACGTTCTTCCGGCAGATGGGCGGGACGATCGGTGTCGCGGTGTTCCTGACCGTCTTGTTCAACGTGCTCCCGCGAAACATCGAGAAGGCCTTCGGTGGTAACCTGCCGGCCGCCGCGAGAGGAGAACTGGGCACCCTGCAGTCCAACACGGGTGTGATCGCACAGCTGCCGGACCAGCTGCGGATTCCGGTGCTGATCGGCTTCACCGAGTCGATCATCACGGTGTTCTACGTCGCGGCCGGGGTCGCGCTTTTGGCTTGCCTCGTCCTGTTGTTCATGAAGGAGATCCCGCTCGCCGGTGGCCCGGTGCCTGCTGCGTCGGCGGTCGAGGGCGGCGAAGCGCTGCTCGATGAGGAGCCGACCAAGCCGGTTTGGACCGAGCCGGAGTCCACACCGGACAAGGGATTGGTGGGCGCGGACAAGTACGCCCTGTCGAACGGGCACGGCGAGTACCGACCCAGGTTCGCTGCCGCGATGTCGGGCGACCTGGAGGCGACTCGGTCGATCAGCGGACATGTGCGTCGCCAGGACGGGACCTCCGTGCAAGACGCGGTTCTGACCCTGATCGACCAGGATGGAAGGCAGGTGGCCAGGGCTGTCGGCTCCGCCGACGGCAGCTACACGGTCGCCGTCCCAGGTGCGGGGAGCCACGTGCTGATCGTTTCCGCGACCGGTTGCCAGCCCGAAGCGTCCAGCGTGGTAGTCACGGAGGCTTCGACGACGCTGGACATCACGCTGACCGGCTCCGGCGAACTGGCAGGCGTCGTCCGGTCATCCGGTCGTGGCACTCCGCTGGAAGGCATCACCGCGACGCTGACCGATGAGCGCGGCGAAGTGAACGGCGCATTCCTCACCAAGGAAGACGGCGCGTACTCGTTCCGCGGCGTCGGAGCGGGCAATTACACGCTGGTGGCCAGCGGGGATCGCTACCGCCCGATCGCTGTCACCCTGACCGTGCCGGATAGCGGACTGCTGCACCGCGACATCGAATTGGTCGAGGCGGTGCCGCTCAGCGGCACGGCGCGCAACGCCGGCGGTATCGTGCCGGACGCGCTGATCACCGTGATCGACGCCGATGGCAAAACAGCGGCGGTGGCCAGAACCGACATCGAGGGCCGCTACCTGATCAGTGACCTTGCGGTGGGTGACTACACGGTGGTGGCGAGCGGATATCCGCCGGTGTCGAGCCGGGTCAACCTGCTCGGCGAGGCCGCCACGCACGACGTGCACCTCA
Organism: Saccharopolyspora sp. NPDC000995; assembly: GCF_053599315.1. Taxonomy (NCBI): domain Bacteria; kingdom Bacillati; phylum Actinomycetota; class Actinomycetes; order Pseudonocardiales; family Pseudonocardiaceae; genus Saccharopolyspora; species Saccharopolyspora sp. NPDC000995. The sequence continues at coordinate 5,397 of NZ_JBSFLZ010000164.1, read as the reverse complement.
GCTACGACGCTGCCGAGGAGCTCGCGGAACAGCCCTGAGGTCGCACACTGAACGCCAAGGGGCAGGGCACCTTGGCCAACTTACTTGGTCAAGGTGCCCTTCACCTCGGAAAATCTGTTCGGCTCCGGCCGTTCACGCGGTTTGTCGGCTGCATGTTGATAGTCGGCCAATGACAGCTTAAGAGCCCCGCTACCTCTGCAGAATCACAGCCGAGAGACGCAGGTATCGCGTGCCGAGAGAGGAGTTTCCATCGTGCGCGCGGCACGACCGTGGACATCCCTCCTGACGGCACTTCCGATGCTTACCTGGCCCACCCCGACGAAGCCGACCGTCACTTTACATGGACGCTGGCATGAGTCGCCGAGCATGCGGACGAGCATCCGGTCGGCGGGTTCGTCGTCCAGTCGCGCTGCCAGTAGTCGGCGCTGAGCGGGCAGTCCAGAATCAGGACGGTTTGCGCGTGCTCCCTGACTGAGGTGGCCTCGATACGCAGGCTGGCGCGCAGGCGCAGCACGGCGGGGCGGCGCAGTACGGCGGCGGGATGTTGCCCTGCTGACGCGAGCTCAGCGGTCACGTCTGTTCCGCGGTGGCTTCTCGTGGTGCCGGCCGGTTCGCCAGTTCGTTGATGATCAGTAGTACGACGGCGAGTGCGATAGGTGCGATCTGGGAGATCACCTGGAGTTGGACCGCGTTACCGGTCGCACCGTGGTGCTGGTGGTAGATCAGGTGCGGAACGTTGAAGACGAGTGAGGCAACCAAGACCACGCGAACCAGCGTGCACCGCATCGACACCGCGGCGTATGCCACGACCAGCACGAACTGGAGCCCGATCAGCCCGAAGTCGCGCGTCATGTGGTCGTTGAAAGGCGGGAACCCGGTCAGCCACGCGAGCTCCGGAGTGGGGAAGCCGAGCTGAAACGACAACGGGGAGAGTGCGGCCCACAACGTGGGGATGCCTTCGCCCAACGCGAGCAGCGCTAAGCCGATCCGCAGAAGCAGTTGCACGTGCCCTCCTTGCAACGACCGGCAGGGGAGCCGGCACCCTTGTCCCAGGCCGGTCGTCTCGTGTGCCATCTCAGATGGCGATCGGCTCGACGACGAGTCGCCCGTAGCGGTGGCCGCAAACGGTGTCCAGTGATTTCGTCTGCCGACACTCCACCGTTGTTGTCCTCGCCGATCCGCTCGAACGCACCTCGGCCCTCTGCGTTCGCATTCGTGGTCGCTGAGGGCCTCGCCAGGCTATCGGTACTCTGAGAGCGCCGCCAGCACAGCCCCACTTGAAAAAAGAACAGTTTACTTTGTTCTTTCCCCGGAAGCTTGGGAGGGGTCGAGCAAGAAGAACACGGCACAGATCTTCGGCAGCTCAGATGGACTCTATTTGGTTCCGCCGAAGGGGTCGCCATGGGCCGGGGAAGTCCTGGTCCCGCGAACCATTTCGTTAAGTGTCATGGAGGTTCCAGGGCCCTCAATGGTACGGACAAGGTAAAAACGGTAGCTATCCTGCGGCCAGAGTGGACTATTCGCGGTTCATGCTTGGTCTTTCCGGCGGGCAGGATGGATCCGGGAACCGAGTGGGCGAAACGTGCCGCCGGTCGCGAACGACTGGCCCGGCTATCATGGCGTTTCGTCACCCCGGCCAGCATAAAATGCCCGTTTCGGGCCAAGGTTGAAAATGGGACAGCAACTCTTTCTGTCTGGATGTGACCAATTCCATTATCGCTGGCTATCAGGGCATGTGCGGCCTGCGCGGGATGTTCGGCTCTTGCACTTTTCCCGATCGTGCAGAATCCTCACGGTTCAGGTGCGCGCCACCGAAGAGGCGATCTTGGGGCTGGTGGTCCGCCTTCGGGCGGGCAACCGCTGGAAAATCCTGGAAAGGCTGTATGTGAAGCATCGCAGGAGACATTCGTCGGTGTCTGGCTCCCAGAATCGCCGATCTCCGTTCTGGCGAGCGCTGCGCGCAACGCTGGCCGTGCTCGGAGCATTCGCAGTTGTGATCGCCGGGTCGATCGGTCATGCGTTCGCCGCGCCCGGCAATGCGAGCGCGGCGGCGCGGCTGGCCGAATGGGGACGCGATCACGGTCTGGGCTCGGTCATCACATACCTGGAGCAAATGCAGTATGACGTCAACAAACCCACGGTCGGTGGCGCGCCGCAGGGCGGGATTCCCAAGGTCGGCATCGACGCCACCTCGACCGGGGGTCCAGCTCCCATGCCGAATCTTGCCGGTGGCACACCGCTGCCTGGCGAGGGCCAGTGGCAGACCGTAGCAACCGTGCGCGGGAAACCCGCTATCCGCGTGGCTCTGGTGCGCCCGGACACGCAGCACACCTCCTACCTAGCTGCCGCGATGTGGATCGATCCAAAACTGGTCAGCGGCCAGCTGCGTCCCGGATTCCAGGATCCGGGCGGGAATTGGCCTGAACCCGACGTGCTCACGCACACCGACCAGGAAAGCGTGCTGGCTGCGTTCAATGCAGGGTTCCGCTTGCCTCGCGGCGATAGCCACGGCGGCTACTACAGCGACGGGCGGACCGTCTTCCCGCTCGTCAACGGTGCCGCGAGCCTGGTGATGCTGCGCAACGGCACCGCCGAGGTCGGCTCGTGGAACCAGGAAGTGCACCTCACCCCGGACGTCGCCAGCGTGCGTCAGAACCTCGTCATGCTAGTCGATAACAGGCAGCTGAACCCCACCTGCGACACCGGCGGCAGCGCCGAGTGGGGCGTCACCGTCGGGAACAAGTCCTACATCGACCGTTCCGCCTTTGGCATCACGGCCAGCGGTGCCGAGGTCTACGTCGCTGGGCCCGCGCTGTCGGTGTGCACTCTGGGCCACATCCTTCAAGGGGCCGGCGTCGTTCGGGGCATGGAGATGGACATCAACCCGGACTGGATCAGCGGCGCCTACTTCGACCGCGCCCCCAATGGTCTGGTCGGCCACCGCCTCTACCCGGCGCAGAAACTGCCCCCGACGCACTACCTCGCGCCCACCAGTCGCGACTGGTACGCCTGGTTCCCCAGGTCGACCAGCCCCTGAACCAGACCGACCCGCAACAGCCCCGCTGCAGCGCGTGGATGGGCGACCCGATGCCAAACCCGTCCGCGCGCACCTACACGGCGAACCAGCCGAAGCAGGCAAACCCGGCGATGATGCAGTACAAGGCGAAGGGACGCAGGGTGCGCGTTTCGAAGTACGAGGTGAGGAAGCGTACCGAGATGTAGGCACCGATTCCGGCCAGGACGCTACCGAGAAGCGCGGGTCCGAGCACGTTCTGCGCTTCTGGGGCGAAGAGTTCGGGGATTTTCAACAGGCCCGCGCCGCCGATCGCGGGGGTGGACAGCAGGAAAGCGAAGCGTGCCGCGTCGTCGTGGCGCAGGCCGCGGACCAAGCCGCCGACCATGGTGATGCCGGATCGGCTGATGCCGGGCAGCAGCGCCAGGCTCTGCGCGGCACCGATGAGGAGTGCCTGCAGCCAACTCTGCCGGGACAGCCGCACGTCGGACCGGAAGTCCGGGGCATCGGCGTCGGATTCGTACCGGTCGCTCCCGGCAGGGGTGTCTAGCCCGGGCACTACCGGGATCGGGACGGTCTGCTCGGTCGACACGACCGACATCACGATCGTTTCGCGGGCGTGCAGCGGAGTCGTGTCGAGGGTTTCGGTATGCGGGGTGTCCTCGTGCTGGCCTCGCCGCTGCTTGTACTTCTCCACCGCGTAGAGAACCAGGCCGTTGAGCGCGAGGAAGATCGATGCGGGTACGGGCTTGCCCAAGTATTCGCGAACCACTTTCTCCAGTGCCAGACCCGCGATGCCGACCGGGATCGTGCCGACGACCAGAAGCCAGCCCAGGCGCTGGTACGGCGTCTGGATGCGCCGGTCCCGCACCGACGTGATCAATCCGCCGATGATGCTTACCCAGTCGCGCCAGAAGAAGATCACCAATGCCAGCGCCGTGGAGACGTGCATTGCTACCAGAACCGACAAGTACGACGAATGGGGTGCGCTCATATCAAGGTCGCGAGCCCAGCCGCCCCCGATGAGTGCCGGCAGGAGAATGCTATGTCCGAGGCTGGAAACAGGGAACAGCTCGCTGACTCCCTGCAGCAAGCCGATCACGGCGGCTTCGAGGTAGGACAGGTCTGACATGGCGGGACCCTTTCTCGCCGGTTGTCGTTGTGTGCGCAGCCGGGCTGGTCCCGGGAATCCGTAACGAGACTACAGGCCTGGAGATGCGGCGAATTGCGGCAAAAGTGCCGTTTGGTGCCGCTGCGACGGGGGATCGATCGGAGATATCTCCGACTTCGGATTCTCCGCCAATATTGCGTTTGTTGTGTATTTACGACTCGTGCGCATTGTCCGAATTCAACTTGGTAGTAGCAACGACAGCTACTCGGGGTGACCCACATCAAGCGTCGTCAGCGCAGCCCTCATCACCGTGCCAGCGAAGATCAGCATTCCCGATTCGATGCTGCGGACAGCGCGGCCACCCCGACTCACTGCGTCACCCGCCGGAGAGAGTTCGACATCGACAACCCATCCGCTCATGTTGATCATTCCGGTCAGTGACCGACACGATTCCCGCGCCCCCAATCTATCTCAGACGTGCCGACGAACCGACCAACGGGGTCCACGCCTTCAAAGGACGATCAATCGGGGAATGCACGCGAACAGTCCCCTTCTCAGTCCTACTGCCAGCTTGCTTGAAAATTGAACCCTTGTTGACTACGGCCCATTCTGGCCCGTTCGCCACCGGTCGTCATCGCACGGTATCTGCGACGATCTCCGTGAATCGCATATACCACGGTAAGCACGGGCTTGTAGATTCAGAAGTGATCTCCAAAACTCCTGCGGGTCGGAAGGCGGGGCGTACTTCCCTCGCTGCCCCAGTGCCCGCGGATGAGTCTGGCCAGGCCATCAGGTCCGGCGGTGGCCGGTGGCAGGTTGGTCAGGTAATGCACCGTTTCGATGCTGGCGGGTTTGCCGTCCGGTCGGCGCCAGCGCCGGCCCCGGACGGCCTGCCGGGCCTTCAGCGACTCCGAGCGCAGATCGTCGTCCAGGATCAGGACTTTCAGGCTGCGGGTCTCGGCCCGCCCGTGCCCGCGACTGCGATCGTGGGTGTCAAGTCGGGCGTTGTTCCAGCAAGGCCGCGTAGTTAGCCTGGATGTTGGCGTGTCAACTGGTTTTTCGTGACGTGGCCGCCACCCTGATAGCTGGGCGGGGCGTTCGGAGATCATGAAGTCGAACCAAGATCTTCATTCTTCGAGAGGCCCCGTAGCCATGCAGTGTGCCACCACCACACTCACCCGGACCATTTCGGTGGCCCAGGGCGCGTTTGCTCCTGGCCATCTTGGCGAGCTGACCCAGCACATCCCGTTCGAGCTGGTCGATGATGTACTAG
>NZ_JBSFLZ010000163.1:0-13693 GCF_053599315.1 Saccharopolyspora sp. NPDC000995 | reverse complement strand
ACCAGCCCAGACGGTCCCATCAGTGGCAAACAGGTGGTCCCATGCTCCTGGCAAAACCGGCTCTGAGGTGGTCCCTTACTCCTGGCAGCCGACACCGTGGGGCTTCAGGCGTCGCAGCCGCGGATCGGCCAGGATGAGAAGTGCGCGATGATCCTTCCGGTACTTGGGTGACGTTGGTTCATAGACGGAGACTGGTCTGGTCGAGGGTGGCGCTCGGGCGATGTGCACGCGAGCGACTGTGTCGGTGCGCGCCACACCGTCCGGCTGCGCGGAGAGCACTCGCCGACGCTTACCCGACCTTCGGGGCTGCGCAGTGGTCACGGCGACCGCGGAAACCACTGATGCGATGCCGGCGTGATCGACGCCCTGCCCGCGATCGCGGAACTTGACAACGACCGCTGCAGCGGGCATCTCGCACGCAAAGGTCCGCCCCGAAGAATCCGCGGCGGAAAGACTTGTATTTTCGGGTAGCGTCTCCCAACCCTTTCGGGCATTGCGAGTGAAAGAAGCTGGCCCTCGCGCGCAACGAGGCCCCACACTCACGGTTCGTGACGATCATCGAATCGACCCGGCCATCCGGACATGGAGCCCCAGAGCCGGTCCATCCGGCAGCCAGAAACGCTCCGACGTGAGAGTCGCGTCCCGGTCCGATTCTCTTGCGATCCAACCAAGCGCCTCATGCGGGGAACCGCCTGGAAAGCGGCCCACATCGCTACAACGACGTTCGACAATATTTTTCGGATAAGTTTCGAATCAGCCGCGCGCAGGGCGTTTGGCGCGAAACCGATCACCCACACTATCCCACTCCAGCCTTTCTGTGAACGTTCCGCCAACCGTCGATAGGTGGAGGAGATTTGACCGCGAGTCGTCTCGCGACGACGGCAAGCCAAATTGGTTGCTCATTCCAGAAGCAGCCGCACTCTACTGCGAATGGCAGGCACGTCCTGGGCCGCGTCGCCTGCCAGCGCACCAAAGAACCGCCCGTGCGCAACGACGGCGTTCCCCAGGTCGGGGTGCACATGGTGGCCACTACCGCCGGACCATTTGCCGAAGTGCGGTTCCGCGGTCATCAGCCGTGGCAATCTCTGGCGCCACGGGATTGACGACAATTACCAGATCGAGGATCTCGACTTCATCAAGGTCTATGTTCGCGATGCCGAGGACCTTCCGGTCGTACGCGCAACATGTGATGAAGTGTTCGCGCCGCGCGAACATCGCTTATCTCAGCGTGGCCGCGTGCGGCCAGATCTTTTCGTCGGAATTGAAAGAATCTGACAAAGGAATGCCACTCGATATGAGACGCACCCCATCCGACCATAATCAGTCCACGTCTTCCAACGGAAACCTCGTCGAGCAACTGGAATGGCTCGCACGGGCGAACAGTTGGATGGACCGGCCCGCCTACATCGTGGATGAGAAGACCCACCTGTACCGGGAGATCTATGCGGGCGCCGGGCGCGCCGCCGCTGGGTTCACCGCCTGCGGTCTCGGCGTGGGAAACCGGGTTCTGCTCGCCTTGCCCGACAGCATCGACCTCGTCTATTCATTGCTCGGCGCCCTACGCGCCGGCATCGTTGCCATGCCGGTCAACTCGGACCTGCACCCCGATGAGTTGCGCCGCGCCGCAGAGGTCGCCGAACCCGACGCCGTCGTTTGTGAACCTGAGCTCGCCGGATACTTCCCATACCCGTTGATACCCCCGGGACGAAGACGGGTTCTTCCGCATCCATGGTCGCGCCGACGATATCGAGATCGTCGCAGGCGCCAACGTGCACCCGACCGAGGTCGAAGACCTGCTCATGACTCATCCGGCGGTCCGTGAAGCAGCGGTCTGCTCGGCTCGGAATGCAACGGGCGTCTCGGCACTGCGCGCGTTCGTCGTGCTAAACGGTGACGCGGAACCCGACACCGTCAGCGCAGAACTCATCGCAGCGGCAAAGCAGGCACTTACCTGGTACAAGGTGCCGGAGGAGGTCGTCTTCGTTCCTGCGCTTCCCCGCAATCCGACCGGCAAACTACTGCGCCGACAATTGCGCGCCATGGCGGCGAATTCAGAACAGGAAGGTACATGATAATGGTGCAAGCGGCGGCAGCGCCGGGAAAAGAAGACGGCATAAAAACAGCCATTGCGGTAGCGATCACGATGCTGCTCTGGGCTTCGGCGTTCGTGGGAATCAGATACGCTGGCGCCTATTTCTCACCTGGTGCGTTGGCGTTGGGTCGGCTGGTGGCAGGATCTGTGGGCCTCAGTGCGATCCTGGTACTGCGTGGCGAAGGGTTGCCGCCGCTGCCGTCGTGGCCAGGCATCATCGGCGTGGGTGTCTTCTGGTTCGGGCTGTACATGGTTGCGCTCAACTGGGGTGAGCAGCATGCCGACGCTGGGACGGCATCGTTGGTCGTGGGCACGGGACCGCTGCTGTTGGCACTGTTGAGCGGATGGCTGCTCAAGGAAGGCTTTCCTCCCCGGCTGCTGATCGGCCTTGCTATCGCGTTCGCGGGTGCCGCGGTGGTCGGTCTGTCCACAGGCGACGGTCACACCAATGTGCTGGGTGTGCTGCTGTGTCTGGCTGCTGCCGCTGGATACGCGGTCGGAGTCACGGCGCAGAAGACGGCTCTCAGGCACGCCTCTGCGCTGCAGGTGACGACGTTCGGCTGCGCGGTCGGTACTCTGGCGTGCTTGCCGTTCGCTGGGCAGCTCGTCGACGACCTGGCGGCCGCGCCCCTCGGCGCTTCACTCGTGATGATCTACCTGGGCTTGTTGCCGACCGCGCTGGCCTTCTACACGTGGGCGTATGCGCTGGTGCGGACACCGGCAGGTCGCCTGGGAGCAACGACATACGTGGTTCCGGTATTGGTCGTGTTCCTGTCGTGGCTCCTGCTGGGTGAGGTACCCACCCCGATCGCGCTGGCCGGCGGTGGCCTAGCGCTGCTCGGCGTTGCGGTGTCCCGGACGAGGTCGAAACGCGCCGATTCAGCGCCTACGGCCAATGCGCGCGATTGACCGACCAGGCGCCCCAGTGCCCACAATGGAGGTTGGCGCGATGTATTTGTTCCGCAGGAGTTTTCCGGCTACGCGGAAGGCCCTTGCCAGACCGGAGCCAGTCCCGTGAACGCCGCACCATGGACTAGCACCGGCGTCACCGACGTGCCCACTCCACTGGAAGTACGCACCTGCCGACCCACGCCGCCGCGTGGATGAACAAGCGCCCCGCGCCCGACCCGTCGGATTCAGGGGTTCGGCGCGGGGTGCTTTCGTAGCTCCCGATCTGGTTACTCCTCCGCCGGAAGCTCGATACGCGGGAACAGCGGGGTGGGCTTGTCGAGTTCGTCGCCGCCGTCGCCGAGCTGCGCGGCGACGCGCTGGGCGGCACCGGGCAGGAACGGGGTCAGCTCGTCGGCCACGAGGCGCTCGGCGTCGACAAGCGTGCGTAGCACGACGTCGAGGCGCGCGGCGGAGTCCTGGTCACCGTTGTTCTCCGCCTTCGCCAGGGTCCACGGGGCGTTCTCGACAACGTACCGGTTGGCCTCGTCGACGATCTCCCACAGCGCGCCCGTTGCCCCGCGGAAGTCGAAGCGGTCCATCGCGGCGTCGATCCGGTCCCGTATGCCGTCGACAGGGCTTAGCTCGTCGGTCGTCCTCGGCGCGGGCACGATGCCGCCCCGGTATTTGTGGATCATCGACACGGTTCGGTTGACAAGGTTGCCGAGCCCGTTGGCCAGATCCTCGTGATAGCGGCCGATCAGCCGTTCCAGGGTGAAGTCGGCATCGCCCACCCGGGGCACGTCTCGGGCCAGCCACCAGCGCAGCGCGTCCGTGCCGTAGTCCTCGACGATCGCCACGGGATCGATGGCGTTGCCCAGCGACTTGCCGAGCTTGCGCCCGTTCACCGTGAGGTAGTCGTGCACGAAGATGTGCGTCGGCACCGGCTGGCCGGCGCTCATGAGCATCGCCGGCCAGTAGATCGCGTGGAAGCGGATGATGCCCTTGCCGATCACGTGGTTCCTGCGATCGGAATTCGCCCACCAGTAGTCATAGAGGTCAGCCGGCCCGGCTTCACCGTCGCCGAAGTCCAGGGCGCTGATGTAGTTGCCCAGAGCGTCATACCAGACATACATGACCTGGCTCAGGTCGTCGGGGACGGGGATACCCCAGCCGCGCGCGCGTTCGACCGACCGGGACACGCTGAAGTCCTGCAGCCCGCTCTTGATGAAGCTCAGCACCTCGTTGCGCCGCGACTCCGGTTCGATCTTCAGGCGACCGGATTCGATCAGCTCACGCAACTGGTCCTCGTAGTGGGAGAGCTTGAAGAACCAATTCTCTTCGGACACTTTCTGAGGCGGCGTCAGGTGTTCGAGGCACAGCCCGTCCTCGGTGAGTTCGGACTGGGTGTAGAACTGTTCGCAGCCGACGCAGTACAAGCCCTCGTAGTGCTTCTGGTACAGGTCGCCCGAGGCGGCAGCCGCCCGCCACAAGCGCTCCACACCCGCCGTGTGCCGGTGCTCGCCGGAAGTGCGAATGAAGTCATCGAAGGAAATGTCGAGGGGCCCGCGGAGATCCTTGAACGCCTGGGCGTTGAGGTCAACGAACTCCTGAGTCGGCATCCCGGCGTCCTCGGCCGCGATGGCGTTCTTCAGGCTGTTGTCGTCGGTGCCGGTCAGGAACCGCACCTCGTGCCCCCGGTGCCGCCAGTGCCGGGCCATCATGTCGGCCTCCACCAGCTCCATCGCGAACCCCAAGTGCGGCTTGGAGTTGACGTACGGGATGGCAGTGGTGATGTAGCGACGTGAGGTCATGGCCCTCTCCGATGCGAACGCAACATTGGCGTGATCAGGGTAGCGACTCGGCCATATGTCAAGGCGGTCGGCGTCACCGAGAGCACCGACCGCCTCGCCGAGCGTCACAAGATCACGCGAGCGTGGCCACCCGCTCCACCGTCGCCGACACCTCGTCGACCGCCGGCGGAGTCAGCGGCAGAACACTGGTGGTCACCTTCGACCACAAGTGTTTGCCGTCCAGTTCCTGCTCCACCGACTCCACCCGCAAGATCTGGTAATACGGGATCTCCACCGCCTGCTCGGGCAAATAGTGCGGGTACGTCGTCGAGCCGTAGATCGTCGACCCGTCCTCCAACTCGGCGGCAAACCGGGTGGTGACCACTACGAGGTTCGGCCCGGCCTGCATCATCACGCCATCGAACGCCGGGATGTGCGCGATGCCGTTGACCCCGCGCCGCAGGTGCGACAGGCCGCCCTCGATGCGGGAGTGGTCGAACGCCTGCGAGCCGCGGAAGTCGGTCACCGACGAGGCGCGCACGTGCGCCATCGTCTGCCCTTGCTCGTCGCGCAAGAACGACTCGCGGCTGTTGCCGGTGAGGTGTTGGCGCCGGGGCGGCCGCCGAGCATCGTCGACGCGTCCCACCCGGAAAACCGCGCCGACTGCCCCGCCCCCAGTTCGTTGCGGATCGCGAAGATCTCACCGAGGCGGTTACCGGCAGGGTCGTCAACCGCGATCACCACCCAGCAGCGATCAAATGCCCTCTCACAGCACGTGCCGCCCACTTTCCTTTTCGTACGCTCGGCTTTGATCTCCGGGAGCTGCTCCTCGGAAAGTTGGGGCGTTCGCCCCGCGCGACCAGCACCCGCCAGCGACCCCCGGCTGCGGCGACGGCGGCGAGTTCGCCGGGCGGCAGGGATCAGCGAGCCCGGACCACTCGCGCAGCGCGCGGTATCCCTTGGCCGTGATCGCGACTCGATGGCCGCACGGTGCGAACAGGCGGTGCAGGTCGATGTCGATGAGGTCGGCAGCCCACAGTTCGCGGAGGGAGTGGCGGAACTCGTCGGTCATCGGGCCCGCAACACCGGTCCCCCACTCGTAGCCGAGGCCGGGTCGGGCAAGTCCATTCTGGTAGCAGATCTTGCCCGCGTACACAGCGGCCAGCGCCGCCAATCGGGCTTCGGTGAACGTGGTTCCATGCATTTCAGGTCGTCCTCGGCTCGACGGAGGGCCGCGCTGCCCGGCACCTCGGCGTGGGCCGGGTCATCGCGGCTCGCTCGTTCAGGTGTTGACCTCGCGGCGGAATCCGTCAGGGATGATGAGGTCGTCGGGGGCGAGTTCGTGGATCGAGGGTTTGCCCAGGCCCAGCAAGGCCGAGTCGATGCCGCTGCGCAGGATGTCGAGGACGTTTCGGACCCCGGCCTGCCCGTTGGCCGCCAGCCCCCACAGGTAGGCACGTCCGATCATGACGGCGTTGGCGCCCAGCGCCAGTGCTTTGACAACGTCGCTGCCGCGTCTGATTCCGCCGTCGAAGAGGATCTCGAGCTGGTCACCGACGGCGTCAGCGACCGCGGGCAGCAGTCGGATCGCCGCCGGCGTGGAGTCGAGGTTGTTGCCCCCGTGGTTCGACACCGAGATGGCGGTGGCTCCGACGTCAACCGCGCGACGGGCGTCGTCGGGCCGGGTGATCCCCTTGATGGCGAAGGGCCCGCCCCACTGCTCGCGCAGCCACGCCACGTCCTCCCACGTCGGAAGCGGCGTCTGCATCCATTCGCCGTACGCACCGAAGAACGTCGGCGCCGTCTCCCCCGGGAGGACGACGTTGGGCGTCGTCAAGTCAGGCAAGCCGTGGCGGAGGAAGCCCCACAGCCAGCGAGGACGGAACATCCCCTGCGGCGCGAAGCGCAGCTTGGTCCGCAAGTCCATCTTCTCCGGGATCGGTGGGCTGCCCCAGTCCCTGGCGGTGGCGAAGGACCAGTCCAGGGTGACGATCAAGCCCGTTGCACCGGCGTCCCTGGCGCGCTGCATGCGCGCCAGGATCCGGTCGCGATCTCCAGCCCAGTAGATCTGGAAGAAGGTCTTCGGGTTGGCCTCCACGACGTCCTCGATCGACCTGCTGGCGAACGAGCTGAGCCCCATCGCGGTCCCGGCCGCTGCCGCCGCCCTCGCGACCGCTACCTCACCTTCGGGGTGCACGGCCTGCACGCCCGTCGGCGAGATGATCACTGGAAGTGAGATCTCCTGCCCGAGCACCGTGGTCGAAAGATCGCGCTTGGCGGGCAGGTCCGCGACGTGCGGCGCGAAGCCGAGCTCGCCGAACGCGCTGATGTTGTCGTTGAGGGTCAAGCCTCGTTCGCTACCCGCGACGAGCGCCTTGTAGACGGGCCTCGGCAGGCGCTTCTCGGCGCGTCGGTGCGCCTCGGCGACCGTTTCGAACCACTCCGACATTGCTGGTCCTCCCATTTCTGATCGTCATTGATCTCGTGAGTGCGAGCTCCGCGCGAGGCGGGGCAGCAACGGCGCGATCGTGCGGTTGCGAACCGCGCCACACCACAAGCCGGCGCCGTAGCACAGGTCGTCCAAGCGACGTACGAGCACGTGCGGCACGGGGTGCAGCGAGCTCCCGCTGTTGCGGTGGTCGAGCAGGCCGTCCACGACCGCTGCGGCGACGAGGACTCTGCGCGCCCGCCGGCTCGTCAGCGCTGCTGCGGCGCTGATCGGCCAGTAGTGGCGTGTCGCGGCGCGCACGAGTTGCCGGGCGGTGCCGTACAAGCCGCCAAGTGCCAGGAGCGTCGCCGCGCGGACCGGTGCATCGGCGTCTGGCATGCGGCGGGCCAGTCGCGCGGCGGCCACCGCGACCAGCACCCCCGCCAGGGGAGCCAGTCGGCGATTCGTCAGCAGCACTGCGGCCGCCAGCGACCACGCTGCGGCGTGCAGGGGCGGGACCTGGCCGGGGTGCCGCAGCGCGAGCGGCGCCGCTCCCGTTCCGTAGAACGCGCGCTGCGCCATCCACCTCCGAAGGTCCGTCCGGTGTTCGTGCGCGACGCGGGCAGCGGGCACGTAGCGAACTCGCCAGCCGGCCTCGTGCAGGCGCATGCAGAGGTCTACGTCCTCACCTACCCGCATGTCCGAGGCGAACCCGACTACGGCGTCGCGGCGTACAACGACGGTCGTCGCGGGCACGTACGCCAACCGCGTCAGCGGTGCGACGGGGCCTTCCCGCGTCCCCATGTCCAACGGAGAACAGGTCCGTTCGAAGGTCTCCAGCCAGTTCCGCCCAGCCTGGTCGAGGGATACGACGCGCGGCGCTGCCAAACCGACGGCGGGGTCGGAGAACTGCGCCAGCACCGTCGGAAGCCACCCCGGCCAAGGCACGACGTCGGAGTCGATGAACGCCACGAACCGAGTGCCGCAACGTCGCAATCCCGTGTTCCGCGCCGCCGCAGGCCCGAGGCTGCGCTCATGCCGGAACACCCACGCACCCCACTGGCAAGCGGTAGCGGCGAGCCGCTGCGGGTCGCGCGAGCCATCGTCGACCACCACGATCGGCAGATCTGCGGTCTGCGCATCGCACCTCAAGATGGTCAGGAGCCGTTCGAGCATGTCGGTGCGATCCCGGACCGGGATCACCACGGTCGTCTCAGCCACCTGCACCTCGGGCGGGCGCGGATCGACGATCCCGGCGTCGAGGAGCCTTCGGGCAACCGCCGCGCTCGTCGGTCCGGACACCGTGAATCCGCCGGATGCGAGCAGCTTCGCCGCTCGCCCGTTCAATCGAACCAGTCGCATCGGCGAACCTCCCAACAGCAGGCCACCGTTGCGGGAGCGGTGCACGTCCGAGGCGAGCCGGACCGCGAATCCGTCCGGCAGTCGGGTCTCTTCCGGTGCCCGCATCATTTGGGCTGGTGCTTCCGGGTGCGCCGCGTTCATCCGGCGAATCCTCCGTCCGCGTGCACGACCGAACCCGTCACTGCCACCGACTCCGGGGAAGACACCCAGGCCACGGCCTCGGCTACCTCTTCGGGGGCGAGCAACCGGCGCACGAGCCGGTGTTGGGCGAGCTCCTCCGGGCCGGAGAGCCCGTACAGCTTCGCCGTGGCGCAAAGCATGTCGGTGCTGGTCGAGCCCGGGGAGACGGCGACGGCGCCGACACCGGTGCCCTGCAGGTCGCAGGCGAGTCCCCGGACCAGGCCCAGCGCTGCGTGCTGGGCCGCGCAGTAGCCACCCAACCGCCACAATCCTTGGTGCGCGGCCGCCGAGGCCAGCGCGACGAACCGGCCGTTGCGCGGCTCGGGTTCCGCCATCCGTCTCGGAACCGCGGCGCGGGCCAGGTTGAGCACCCCGGTGACGTCGATGTCGACCAGGGCCCGCCAGCTTCGCTCAGGCAGCTCCCACACCGGCTCCCCGCCGACGATCGCCGCCGCGCAGGCGACGGCGGTGTCCAGCCCGCCGAACCGGCGCAGCGCCAGATCGCATGCGTCCACCAGCGATTCCGGCGCCCGGACGTCCGCGATCACGACTTGGACGTGCGGAGTCGATTCCGCCAAGCCATTCAGGCCCGCTGGCCTGGCGAGGGCGTAGTCCCCCGCTGGGTCGTCCGAGCAGCGGTCGACCGCCACGACCGACCAACCGGCCCTGCTGAGGCGGCGCACGACCGCCGCACCGGTACCGCGTGCCGCACCGGTCACTACCGTCACGCGACGCTCGCTCATGGCACACCCACCCGCGAGGCGTTCGCCAGCCGCCCGGTGCCGTCCACGCGCCAGGCTCGCACGGCCTCGGCGAGGCCCGCGGACATCTCCGCGAGCAGTTCGCCCCCCTCGGCGGCGTTCGCGCCGTCCGGCGAACCGATGACACCGTTCGGGCTCACCGCCCGCACGCCAACCGACATGAGGCGTTCGAGCACCCGGTCATCGGAGCCGAGCGGCCCGGACTCCATCCGTGCGCTTCGGACCGAATCGGGCCGCAGCGCGTGCATCAACGACGTCTCGGTGCGCCCGGCGTGCCCGTGGGACTCGCCACCTGAACAGGCCCACCACGCGACGTCGCGCCCCTCGTAGCGCAGTCGTCGCACCGCACCGACCAGGCTCCGCAGGTTGCCGCCGTGGCCGTTGACCACGACCAACCTTTCCGCCCACCGCAGCATCGAACGGCCGAGTTCGACGACCAGCAGGTGCAGCGCGGTGTGGCCGATGGAAACCGTCCCGGGAAAGCCCTCGTGCTCGCCGCTGGCGCCGTAGTTCTGCGTGGGCGCGAGCACCGCGTCGACCTCGCCGTGCAGCAGGGTGAGCGCTCTTTCCGCCACGGCGGTCGCGACAGCCGCATCCGTGTCCAGCGGCAGGTGCGGCCCGTGCTGCTCGCAGGACCCCAGCGGCAACAGCACTACCGGTCTGCGCGGCTCCAACTCGGTCCACGCCTGCTCGGCAAGGCGTGCGGTCATGACTCACCTCTTCGCGTCCCCAGTTGTGGCTGTTGCGTCCGCCAAGCGATGTTCACGCCATTCCGGCGAGCGGGCTTTCGTCGCACGGCCGCTGCGAAGCCCGCACGGCAGGCAGACCGAGGAGGACCTTCCGCCGCTCTCCCCGTCGCGAGTGGTCCTGCGTCGCACGCGGCACCCCAGAGTTGTCCACAGTGGTCAGGAGTTGGGCTCCGTGTCCCTTGACGCACTCCGGGTCGGGACCGTCCAACGGCAGGCCGGTGAAGAACTTCGCTGCCATGCATCCGCCCTGGCAAGCGTCGAACGCCGGGCAGGATGCGCACGTGCCGCCAGTCTGCGCCGTGCGCAGCTCGGTGAACAGGGACGAGTTGCGCCAGACCTCGCCGAACCCGGCGGCACGGACGTTGCCAGCCTTGAACACGTCGTGGATCGCGAACGGGCAGGCGTAGACGTCGCCCACCGGGTCGATCAGGCACACCACGCGGCCGGCGCCGCACAGGTTCAACCCGGGCAGGGGGCTGCTGCCCAACGCGTTGAGGTGGAAGAACGAGTCCCCGGTCAGCACCTCTTCGCCGTGGTCCAGCAGCCAGTGGTAGATCTGCATCTGCTGCTCGGCCGTCGGGTGCAGTTCGTCCCAGACGTCCGCCCCGCGCCCGGAGGGACGGAGCCTGGTGATTCGCAGCTGGGCGTCGTAGGAGTCCGCGATCACCTTGAGCTCGTCGAGCTGGTCGACGTTCTGCCGCGTCATGACCACCGAGATCTTGAACCCGCGCATCCCGGCCTCCGCCAGGTTGTCCATGGCCCGGCGCGCCATGTCGTAGGAGCCGGGACCGCGCACCGCGTCGTTGATCTCACGGGTGGCGCCGTCCAGCGAAATCTGTACGTCGACGTAGTCGGTGGCCGCAAGCTGGCGCGCCCGTTGCGGGGTGAGCCGGACACCGTTGGTGGAGAACTTGACACCCACATAACGGGACACCGCGTAGTCGAGCAGTTCCCAGAAGTCCGGCCGAACCGTGGGTTCTCCGCCGCCCACGTTGACGTAGAAGACCTGCATCCGCGCCAGCTCGTCGACGACGGACTTGATCTCGGCGGTGGTCAGCTCGTCCGGGTCGCGCCTGCCCGACGAGGACAGGCAGTGCTCGCAAGCGAGGTTGCATGCATAGGTCCACTCCCAGGTCAGGCAGATCGGTGCATCCAGACCGTGCTTGAACTGCTCGACCAGGGGCGGCACCGGTTCGGTCATCTCCCGGCGCTGCTCGACGATCCTCATGGCGATTCCTCGTCCCTCTCCGAAAGTGGTTGGCGGCCAATGATCATCTCGGCCTGCGCGAGGGAGGCCAGGGCTTGCAGGTAGCTCGGCCGTTGCCGGTCGTCGACCTGGCAGGCGCCGAGCGCCTCGTCGACCGAGCCGTGGTCGGCAAGCTGCTCGACGACCTCGACCAGCCGTCGACTCTTCAGGAACGACAGCCGCCGCGTCCCGAAGTGGTAGGCGAGCGCGCCGAAGGGTTCCGGTCGCAGGGCCACCTGCGGGTTCTGGCGGTACGGGAGGTCGGGCTGGAAGGCCGTGCTACCCATCGCAAACCACCGTCCTCAGTAGACGCCGCACATGCCGTCGATGGAGACCTCTTCGACCAGCATCTCCTCAACCACGTCGCGGGATTCGTCGTACTCGGAGATTCCGGTGGCGTGCTCGCACTCGGTTCCGAGGCTCTGCTGCTTCATTGCTTCTCACCTCTGCTGCGGGGATCTTGTGGGAAAGTGCGCCGCCAACGCTTGCGGCAAGAACACGCTACGAACGCGGCGGCACACGGCTCGCCATGCGACTGGACCTTCCGCCCCCGTCCGTTCGAACAGGTCGAACCCCGGCCACCACCCGCGGCTGAGCCGTGGGCCTGAGGACCTGCCCGAACGGACGGGTGCGGTCCCCACCGATCGTTCGGACCGCGCTTCCGGAGGACGGGTCTTGGTTCCAGAAGGGTTCTCGGGCGTGACGCACCGAACTACCTTCGCCACCCAGCCGGGCCCGATCCCGACACCGCCCGGACCAGCCGTAGCCAGTGGTCAACGTGCAACGCCGCGCGTGGAAAGGACTGCGAAATGCAGGTCGATGAGCTGCTCAAACCGTTTCCCATCAAGGAGTTCCACCCGTTCCCACGCGCCTTGATGGGACCGGGCGCGCACGAACTCATCGGTCCGGAGGCTCTGAAGCTGGGCTTCAAGCGGACCCTGGTGATGACGTCGGGACTTCGCGGCACGGACATCGTGCACAAGATCGCCGAGTCCATGAAGTACCACGGCCTGGAGGTCGTGGTGTACGACCAGGTCGAGTCCAACCCCAAGGACTACAACGTCATGGACGCCGTCGCGCTGTACCAGGAGAACGCCTGCGACTCGTTCGTCTCCATCGGCGGCGGCTCCTCCCACGACGCCTGCAAGGGCGCGCGGATCTCGGTCGCGCACGACGGGCGCAACGTCAACGAGTTCGAAGGGTTCAACAAATCGGAGAACCCGAAGAACCCGCCGCACATCGCGGTGTCCACGACGGCGGGCACCGGCTCGGAGACGTCCTGGGCCTACGTCATCACCGACACCACCACCGACCCGGACAATCCGCACAAGTACGTCGCCTTCGACGACGCCTCGGTGGCCAGCCTGGCGATCGACGACCCGGTGCTGTACTACGACTGCCCGATCGACTACACCGCGCAGTGCGGTTTCGACGTGCTGGCCCACGCCTCCGAGCCCTACGTGTCTCGGTTGAACTTCGAGCCGTCGCTGGGCAACGCGCTGCACGCGATCAGGCTGACAGCGCGGAACCTGCGGCACGCGGTGTGGAACGGCCAAGACCTCCCCGGTAGGGAAGGCATGATGTACGCCCAGTACATCGCCGCTCAGGCGTTCAACTCCGGTGGCCTGGGCATCATCCACTCGATCTCGCACGCGGTCAGCGCCTTCTACGACACCCACCACGGGTTGAACAACGCCATCGCGTTGCCCCGGGTGTGGGCGTTCAACATGCCGGTGGCCTACCAGCGGTTCGCCGACATCGCCGAGGCGATGGGCGTGGACACGCACGGCAAGACCACCGTGCAGGCGGCCGACGCGGCGCTGGACGCGGCCATCCGGTTGCTGCGCGACGTCGGCATCCCGGAGCGGTTCGCCGACGTGCATGCCGACACCTACTCGAAGAACCGGTTGGGGCAGGGGCCGACGAAATTCTACGAGCGAGCCAAGGAGATCAAGGGCGATGCCGAGGACGTCGACCGCATCACCAACCACGTGCTCGGTGATGCCTGCACCCCGGGCAACGCCAAGGAATGCACGTTCGACACGGTGCGTCCGGTGGTCGAGCACTGCATGACGGGCGAGTTGGACGACCTGCTCAGCTGACCCGTGCGACCGGCTGTGGTGCCGCCGGTGACCCGGCGGCGGTTGCCTTCGCCAGCTCCACGTCGTTGTCCAGGATCGATTCGCCGTGCACG